>JAKSBM010000547.1 GCA_022361135.1 Desulfobacterales bacterium
CCAAATGCCTTGATCCCGGCATTCAAATGGAATTCCGACTCATCCATTTCCCCATGGTGGACATCCGGATTTGACAAATTATCCGTGGAAAAGGCTTCCCGCCGGTTCCAGGCATAGGAGAACCCCAGTTCAGGAAACAGGGCATAGCCATCCCCATGGATCAAACGGCCCACCGAAAGATCCATGCGGGCGGAGTAACCGGAATAGGATGCCGATTCCAAATTTTGGGGAGACCGGTCCCAATAATCGGTGTCACTGTAGAACAGGGAGCCAATGGCCGTGACCAGCCAATTTTCATAAAGCAGCTTCATCCCATGGCCTCCCAGGGAATAGGCATGGACCATTTCATGGCGAAACTCCGATCCCGCCCCCTTGAAATCAATGTCCATGGTATTGACCCCGGCGTGGAATCCAGCATAAAAGGATTTACCCACCGCCTGGGTGGCTCCGGCAAGGATACCGTAGTTTTCCGCCTCATATCCCATGTCGGAATCATCCTTGGAAAATAAGAGCATGGGGCTGACAAAAACCGAAAGCCTGTCCGTTTCGGGCAGGGGAAAGGGGGAGATTGCCCCACGGCTGAATTTTGATCCCACCAGGGAAGCGGTCACCTGCCGGGGATGGTCCAGGAAACTGAGGCCGATGGCCTCGGCCGGGAGGAGTTCCGACATCACCCCCGAGGTAATGTGATCGTTGACCAGGGTGTGGCCCCGGGCATTGAAGGTATTCTGGGCCTGGGCAGAGGCCAGGGGCACCGACGCTTCCGGGACAAATTCCACGGCCAGTTTCTGCAGGGCCGCCCCATTGCCGTCCACCAGGGCCACCTTATATTCCGGGGGCACCGGCCCCAACTGGACGAACTGATCGGCGGTCACGGCGTTTTCCACCAGCATGGGAATCTCGTATTCGGTCTGTCCGTCAAAATCCTGGGCAATTTTAAGATAAAGGGTGGCATTGCTGAAAACGGCACTTGCACCTGACAGGAGACTGATGGTTCCGTGGTAGGTCTGGGTAAAGTCGGCCTGGTTGTCCAATTCCATGGCATAACCGGTGACGGTGGTTGTGGTACCGTTGGAGACCCGGATCTGTTTGGCCATGGTGGAGCCGGTATTGGTGCCGGGGGCCTGGAGGGCCTGGACCTTGATCAAGCCCTGGGAATGGAGGGTTAAATTGCCAACCGCTTGGATGCCGATTGCATTGGAAGTGTCCCCGGTGTAGGGGGTGGAGGTATTCAGGCGATACCGGCCTCCCACGGACTTCACCGTGATGGTACCGGTATTGGAAAAAGTCCCCATGGTTTTTACCCCCACGGCCTGGGAGCTGGCTGCGGCACCTAATCCGGTGACATCCCCCCCATGGGTTTCGATATTGATATTGGCGGTATTGGTCAATGAATTCCCCGAAAAATCAATGGCCTCCCCAAGAATAATACCGGCAGACCCAACGGTATTCACCCCGCCACTCATGAATAAATCCAACTCTCCGGTGTTGACCATGGTGTCCCCACGGCACTCAATTCCCGTGGGGATGCCCAGGTAGGAAGAGCCCTGGCGAATGTAATTAAAGTTAATCCGCCCCTGGTTCACCAGATCCCCTTCGGCATTTATGCCATAGGCAAAATTCCCCATGTCGTTGGGTCCCATGGAAAGATATAGATCGCCCCGATTCACCACCTTAACGTCGGCATTGTCGTTTCCCAGAAGAACGATGGTATTGGGAGTATTATGGGCGGCATTGATCAGGGTGATATTTCCCGTATTGGTAAAGGTTCGGTCCGGGCTGTAGCTGGTGGAATCCGTGACGGCCAGGCCGACGAAAAAGTGGGAACCCGTGGTTTTCCAATAGATATCCGTGGTAATGTGGGCCGTATTCTGGGGTTCGGTGACCACATTGCCCACCAGCTTGCCGGCCCGGCCCCATTGGACCGATAAAACCAGGGTAAGGATGACCCCCAGCCAAAACACGGCAAATGCCTTCATATGGATTCCCCGGAAATCCATCAGAATTCCACCCCCATCTGGAACCAGAACAGGGCATTCCGGGTATCACTGGAATATCCCCCACTGTAACCAGCGCTCAATCCAATGGAATCCCGGGACACGGTGATGCCCAACTTGGGGGAGATGACGGTTTTATCGGAGGCATGGCTCACCCGGCCCTGGAGGGCTCCCACGGCCATGGAATTTGTAGAGGCATTGTCGGTCAAGGCATGGCTCACCTCCACCCCCATGGAAGCAAAGAGTTCCCATTCCCCGGGTAACTCAATTTCAACAAATCCCTGGATCCCACCCTTTATATAGGCTTCAAATTCCTCCATGGTCCCATAGGCCACATCCTGGTTCGTAAGATTCTCGGTTTCAAAGGAGTCTCTATATTCCCAGACACCGGAGAGGCCCAACTCGGGCAGAAAGGTCTGTCCCCCCCATTCCATCAAACGCCCCAGGGACAAATCCAGGCGGGCGGCAAAGGCATCATAATCCGCACTTTCCAAATTGGTGGGGGCCATGTCCCGGTAATCGGTTTGACTGTAAAATCCGGTGAGGATGCCGGAGAACATCCACTGGTCATCCCTGAACCAGGCCCAGTGCAATCCCAGGTTATAGGCATCACTGTCCTCCATGCGGGCCCCAAAGCCGGTGCCGGAAAAATCAATGTCAATGCGATTCACCCCGGCATGGCCCCCCAGGAAAACCTGGTCCCTGAGCCGATGGGTATAGCCGGCCAAAATTCCGTAATTTTCCGCCTCGTATCCCGTGTCGGAAACATCCTTGGAAAAGAGGAGCACCGGACTGGCAAAAACCAGGTGATTCCCGGTTTGGGGAACATTGAGCCAGGGGGGTGCCCGCCCGCTGAAGGCCCCGATGTGCTGTTCCGGCTTATCCAACTCCCCGGTGAAGCTGAGGCCAATGGCCGCCGAGGGAACAATGTCCGACAGGAAGCCATTGAGGATGTGATTCCCCACCATGGCATGGGCCTGGGCATTGAAATCCCCCCGGACGCTGGAGGAAATCAGGGGGGCGGCCGTGGTGGAATTGATTTCGATTTTCAATTTCTGCAGGGCGGCCCCGTTTCCATTGACCAGGGAAACCGTATACTCCGGCGGCAGGGGGCCCACCTGGGTGAACTGGTCGGCCACGGCCGCCCCGGCCACCAGCATGGGGATTTCATATTGATTCTGCCCGTCAAAATCAGAGGCCACGGAAAGGTAGAGGGTGGTGTTCTGGAAGGTCAGGGCCGCACCGGAATCCACCTTGATGGTGCCGTTGTAAGTGGTGGACACATTGGCCTGGTTGTCCAGCTTCATGGCAAACCCGGTGAGGGTGGTGGTGCCGCTGTCCACATAGATCTGGTGGGCCGTGGCGGTGCCGCCGGATGATGTCCCCGAAGCCCGGTGGGCCTCAACCAGGATTAGCCCCCGGGAATCCAGGGTCAGGGTGGCATCTGTATGGATTCCATAGGCCAGGGCATCGTCGCTGGTATAGGGGGACGAGGTATTGGGCCGCTCCCTGCCGGCATGGGCCTTGACCGAAATGGTACCGGTGTGAATGAGATCGGCATCGGTGTAAATGCCGGTGGCCCGGGTTTCCGCACTGGTAACTGCTCCGGTAACACTGCCGCCAATGCCCGTCACATTGATCGTCCCGGAATTGATGATCCGTTGATTGCCCTGGAAACGAATCCCCATTACCGTGATATCAATGGGGGCATTGGGTGCACTGTATACATCGCTTTCCGAGGTCACCTCCACCACTCCGGAATTCACCAGGGTATCCCCGCTGCCAAAGATCCCATAGGCGACATTAAGGTAGGGGTAGGATTGACGATGGAGGTCCAATTCTATCCCACCGCTGTTTTCCAAATCCCCGGCCGTGGCAATGCCCATGGCAACGAGACCGTTATCGCTTGTGCCGTAATCAATGTAGATATTGCCCTGGTTCCGGATGGTCACCGTGGCATTGTCATTGCCGATGCCGTTAATGGTATTGAAGGCGTTGGTAATGTTGACATCATTCAGGGTGACATTGCCCTTATTCGTAAAGATCTTACCCGAAGAATAGCTGGTGGTGTCCGACAGGATGATGGCGGCGAATTGATCAAAGCTGGGACTCTTCCAAAAAACATGGCCGGTGACGGTTTCCGTATTTTCATTGGAAAGGGTCAAATCGGTATAATTCTTGGCCGGCACCCCATGTGCCCCATCCAGGCCCCATCCGGCAAAAAAGAGCAGCATTCCGGCCCAGAGGCAAATCCATAATTTATGTAAATTTACGAATTTCAAAATGACACCCCGATTTCCAACCAGAAAAGATAATTTTCCGATGTTTCGGTAAAGGCACCGGTGAAACCGGTGCGCATTTCCAGATTATTATGGATCACGGACATGGAGGCCGTTGGTGTAACCGCGGTCCGATCCGTGTGATGGACAACGGGTGAAGAAATCTGCCCCACCCCCATGGTGGTGTGGAAATTTCCGTCGGTCAGGGTCTGGGTCAGGCCAACGCCCAGGTGGGGGATGAATTCAACGGCCTCCCCCATGGCCAACCGGGCATAGGCATCCAGCCCCACCTTACCGTAAACTTCAATCTCTTCCATGCTGCCGTGGCGGACATCTGGATTCACCGCATTGTCCGTGACAAATCCCTCCCTGTGATTCCAGGAAAGGGAGACTCCCGCCTCGGGCACCAGGGAAAGCCATCCCAGGTCCCAAAACCGCCCCACGGACAGATCAACCAAACCGGCATGTGAATCATAGGATGCCGTTTCAGGATTGCCGGGGGCCGTATCCCGGTAATCGGTCTGGGCATAGAACAGGGATCCCATCAGGGTGAAAAGCCAGGTGTCATCCAATAGAAGAAGGGCATGCCCCCCCAGGGAATAATTCAGGGTATCTTCGTAGCGCCGTTCAAACCCCTGCCCGGTGAAATGGATGTCAATGTCGTTGACACCGGCATGGCCGCCCAGGTAGAAGGCCGGACCAAACCGATGGGTATATCCGGCGATAAATCCATGGGTCTGGGCATCGTATCCATCCCGGGTTCCCTTGGAGGATTTCAAAAACATGGGGCCGGCAAAAACCAGATTGTCCGAATCCAAATACAAGAGGGGCCGGGGCCGCTGCCCTCCCAATTGTCCCACCCCATTCATCAAGGCATCCGGAGAGGCCATCGCATCCAATTTCACCCGCCTGGAGGGAATCAAATCCTTGATGACCCCGTGGGTGATATTTGTCCGGATCAGGCTGTGTTCCTGGGCATCAAAGGCATTCATAATCTCCGCCCCCACCAGGGCGGGGTCGTTCTGGGGGGCATAGGTAAACTTCAACTTCTGCAGGCCGGCCCCGTTCCCATTGACCAGGCTGGCCTGGTACTCCGGGGGCAAAGGCCCAACGGCGGTGAATTGATCGGCCGCGGCCGCCCCCTCAACCAACATGGGGATCTCATATTCCCCGGCCCCTGAAAAATCATTGGCGATACTCAAATACAGGGTGGCATTGCCAAAGGTAAGATTGGCACCGCTATTCACTTTGATGGCCCCATCATAGGTGGATGTGAATTCAGCCTGGTTCTTCAGGGACATGGCATAGCCCGTCACCGTTGTGGTTCCGGTGTTCACAAAAACCTGGTAGGCCCTTAGCACCCCCTGGGTCAGTCCCGGGGACTGATTGGCTTTCACCGATATCAAGCCCCGGGAATCCAGGGTGACGGCATTCATGGTCTGGATGCCGAATGCATCGGCATCATCTCCGATGAAGGGCTGGGAGGAATTGGTTCGATGTTTCCCCCCGGTGGCCTCCACAGAGATGCGGCCGGTGTTCAACACCGAGGCGCCATTGGCGGTGATCCCGTAACACCGGGCATAAACCACCGTTCCCGTTCCGGTAAGTTCTCCGCCCTTGCCCACGACATTGATATCCCCGGAGTTCACGATGCTATTACCTGCAAATGAGATCCCCAGGGCAAGGGTAAACGGATTTGTACTGGTGCTGATCCCGGCCTGGACATTCACCTTCACATTCCCTGTATTCACCATGGAATCTCCAGTACAAATCGCCCCGTAAATGGCGGCAAATAAAGGCGCCGATTGTTTGTGGATATCCAGGGTGATATTCCCATAATTTTCAAGGCTGCCGTCGGCATTGATGCCATTGGTGAAATTCGTTAAATCCGTTGAAGAAAAAGTCAGGGAAAGATCCCCGTAGTTCCGTATCCGGATCTGGCTGTTGTTATTCCCCATCAGGGTTATGGAATTGCTGGCCCCGTAACTGTAATTATGGAGGGTCACATCCCCCGTATTGGTGAAAATCTGCTCTGTGCCATAGGCGGTGGCATCGTTGATGCCGATGCCGGCATTCTTGACGATGCCCCCTGGAATCCATACCACCGTCCCGGTGATAGGGTCTAAATTCTGGTTGGAAAGGGTCACATTGGGATACAACTTACCGGGAACGGCCTGGACAAACAGCGGCCAGAGGCAAAATGCCAGGACTGAAATAACCCCAAGGCAAATGACCCTCACGTATGTATCCATTCTCGCCCTCAAAACGACACCCCGAATTCCAGCCAGAACAAATAGCTGTTTGTATGTTTGGAAAAGGCCCCGCTGAAACCGGCCAGGACTTCCACATTTTCCTGTTCCAGGGTCAGGGTCAGGGTGGGGCTGATGGTGGTCCGGTCGGTCTGGTGGGTCACCTGCTGGGTGACCATGCCCACCCCCATGGTGGAATCGGACTTTCCGTCGGTGAAGGTTTGTGTCAGGACCAGCCCCAGGTGGGGGGTGATCTCGACCCCATCCGTCCAGTCAAAATGGGCATAGGCTTCCACTCCGATTTTGCCGAACAGCTCCACCTCTTCCATCATCCCGTGGCGGACATCGGCATTGACCTGGTTATCCGTGGTGAAGGACTCCCGGTAATTCCAGGATGTGGACACCCCCACCTCGGGCATGAGGGTGAACCATTCCATGTTGACGAACCGCCCCACGGCCAGGTCCACCAGAACGGCATAGGATTCGTAATCCGCCGTTTCCCGATTGTGCAGGGCATTGTCCCAATAATCGGTCTGTCCGTAAAAAAGGGACCCAATGGCAGTGAAGAGCCAACGTTTATCGTGGAGATAAAGGAGATGGCCCCCCAGGGAATAATTCAAGGTATCTTCATATCGCTGTTCTTCCCCGGTTCCGGTGAAATGGATATCAATGTCTGAAATCCCGGCATGGCCCCCCACATAGAAATGGTCGTTGAGGTGGCGGGTATAACCGGCCAGAATCCCGTGGGTCTTGGCTTCATAGCCGTGGGTGGAATCATTGGAAGAAGTCAGGAAAACCGGTCCGGCAAAAACCACATCTTCCCCAAAGGCGGGCAAATCCGGCAGCGGCGTCTTGGAACGACTCAACCGGGAGAGGAGCATCTCCGGAGATTCCATGAAATTCAAATTAATCTTCTTGGAGGGAATCAAATCCTTGATCAGCCCATGGCTCACATTGGCCCGGATCATGGCGTGTTCCTGGGCATCAAAGGAATTCTGGATCTCCGTGCCGATCATGGCCGGGTCATCCACCGGGGCATAGGTGAATTTCACCTTCTGAAGGGCGGCGCCGTTGCCGTCGATGAGTTCCACCTGGTACTCCGGTGGAATGGGTCCCAGGGAGGCAAATTGATCGGCCATCACCGCCCCCTCTTCCAGCATGGGAATCTCATACTCCACCTCACCGGTGAAGGAATTGGACATGCTCAAATAAAGTACGGCACTGCTGAAGGCCAGGCCCGCTCCGGTATTCACCTTGATGGCGCCCTTATAGGTGGAATCAAACTGCACCTGGTTGGACAACTCCATGGAATAGCCGGTGATGGTGGTGGTCCCGCTGTCCACGTAGACCTGGTAGGCGTTGTGGGTGCCATCGCTCTGCCCCGGGGAGGGCTGGGCACTGGCCCAGATCAGACCTTCGGAATTCAGGGTAAGATTGGCCGCGGCCTTGATTCCGTAAGCAGTGGAATCTTCACCGGTATAGGGCGTGGAGGAATTGGGACGGTATTTCCCGGCCACGGCCCGGGCCGTGATGGTGCCGGTGTGGTGAAAAGTTCCCCGGGCATTCACCCCGACGGCATTGGATAGGGCAACGGTACCGGTGCTCGTAATGATCCCCCCGGTGCAGTGCACGGAAATATCACCTGAATTGGTCATGGTATTGCCGTTGAAATAAATCCCGGTTCCAATGGCAACACTATTGGTATTGCTGTTAATGGACCCGCCATTGACGACGAGATTAATATTTCCCGTATTGGTCAAGGTATCGCCCTGGCAATTGATTCCCCAACTCCAGGCATAATAGTAAACCCCCTGGCGATGGATATTCAGATTAATATTTCCCCCATTGACCACATTGCCGTCGGTCCGAATGCCGTAGGTGTATAGGGTGCCATCGTTGGGGCCGTAGCTAAGACTTAGGTTGCCCTGGTTGTGAATGTCGATGTCGTCATTGTCGTTTCCGATGAGGTGTATGAAGGCAAAGGCAGAGTTACTCACATTGGACAGGGTAATATTTCCCGCATTCGTAAAGGTCTGGTGGGGGGAATATCCGGTATTGTCGGTGATACCGATGGCGGCATATTCAGTGAATCCACCGGCCTTCCAAACCACCTCACTGGTGATATTATCGGAATTGGAGTTGGAAACGGTCATGTCCGAATAGAGCTTGCCCGGCACCCCATGGGCCGTGCCAACGGCGACCAGGAGGGTGAAAGCCAATGCCATGGCCCAATGCAGGATTATATGTCCGTATCTACCCATCAAAAGGACACCCCGAATTCCAGCCAGAACAAATAGCTCCGGGTATGTTTGGAAAAGGCCCCGTTAAATCCCAAGAGTGCCTCCACATTCCCCTTTTCCAAGGCAAGGGTAAGGCTGG
>JAKSBM010000786.1 GCA_022361135.1 Desulfobacterales bacterium
GGGGGGGCGGCACCGGCCACCGAGGAACCGGAAGTTCCCTTTTTTGGCGGCAGGTAACGGTCCAGATCCAGGCGGTCCAGCTCCAGGTCAAAGGTCAAATCCGGTTTTTCAAAGGATTTGGCACGGGCGGAGAATTTCACCAGGGAATCATCCAGGACCAGCTTCCCGTCCCGGACAAAAACTTCACCGGCATTGCCCTTGAAATAGGTATCCAATCCCAATTTCCCCAGCACCGAAGGATCCTGGGTTTCCACGGGGAAATCCCGGCCCAGGGCCTTGACCAGTTTCCGGGGGGAGAAGGGTGCCAAACTGATGCCCGCCTCCAGCCCCACCTCTCCCATGGGATCCAGCAGGGAGCCCATGAGGCTGAGGTCGATTTCACCCAATGCCTTGAGCTTGAGATCCAGGGGGATGTTTTCCCGACCGGGATGGGGCCCCAGGGGGCCGAAACGGCCGGTGAGGGAAAGGGGCTGTCCATCCAACCGGACGGAAAATTCCAGGTCAATGGGCTGGTCCAAACGCACGCCCTTGAGGCTCAGGTTCAATTGGGAGAGTTCCTTTTCCAGGCCTGCACCATGGTCCTTAAAGGAGACCATGCCCTGGATCAGGGCCAATTGGGCAATGTCCAGGTCCTGGATGGGAAGGGTCCCGGGGCCGGGTTCTCTGTTTTCCTGTTCGGTTTTACCCTGGGACGACGGGGATTTTCCAGTCGGGCTCTTGGCCTGTGGCGGCTCAAGCACCCAATTGGCCCGCCCGTTCTTCAACCGCTCCAGGTAAATCCGGGGGGAATCCAGGCGAAAGGTTTTGATTTCCACCCGCCGCTGGAGCAGGGGCATGACCTTAAGGCGGACTTCAAAGGCATCCACCTGGACCATGTCCTGGGAGGAGAAGCCCTTGGGGTTCCCCAATCTCACATCCGCCAGCCGCACCCCCACCCAGGGAAAAAGGGAGAGGTCGATCTCGCCGCCCAGGGAAAAATCACGTCCGGTTTTTTCCGTGACCAGGGATTCAATCCGGGGTTTGTAATCATTGACATCAACAAAGACGGGAATCAGAAGTCCGGCCGCAACCAGCAGCAGAACCAGGGATAGGGTGCCCATAAGGCCCCATTTGATCAGCGCTTTCATCGCCCCTCCTTAGCACGCCCGGGATCGCAGCTGGAATAAAACGGACCGTTCCCTTGTCCCGTTTTACGGAATATGCCCCCCGGGCTCTGGCAGAAAAGTGCAGGCAACACCCGGTGTTGCCCTTCATGGATACCGGACAAGTGTCCGAAGCGTTGTCTAGGACAATGCCGCCAATGCAGCATCGTAATCCGGCTCGTGGGTGATATCATCCACCAGCTCGGCATGGAGTACGGAGTTGGCCCCGTCCAGAACAATGACGGCCCGGGCGGTGAGTCCCTTCAGGGGACCGTCGGTGATGAGCACCCCCACGGCCTCGGCAAAGGCGGGATCACGGAACAGGGACCCCGTGGCCACCTGTTCAATGCCCTCGGCCCCGCAGAACCGCTTGTGGGCAAAGGGAAGGTCGAGGGAGAGGCAAATCACCTGGGTATTATCCAGGGCCGCTGCCTTCTGGTTAAAGGTTCGCACGGACACGGCACAGACGTCTGTGTCAATGCTGGGAAAAATGTTCAATACCTTGCGTTGGCCCTGGAACTGGTCCAGGGTCAAATCGGACAGGTCCTGCTGAACTGCTGTCAGGGAGGAAAGAGTATCACCCTTTGCCGGGAAGTTACCGGCCAGGGAAACGGGATTACCGGCCAATTGAGTGGAAGCCATGGGATTCTCCTTAATTGCCTTGGGGTTTTGAAACCCGACCCGGAACCGATCAGGATGCCCCGTCCCGGGTTTCAGCCTTGATCTCTTGGATCTTTTCTTTGATAATGCCGATGGCGTCCTCCACCGTGTCAAGATGGGTTCTAAAGGATAAGACGGCCAGGCGCAGCATGACCTGCCCCCGGATCCGCGTGGAAGACATGAACACTCTACCATGATTCATTATTTTTTCAACGAGTTTTTCATTGAAATCATTGGCATTTCCATGGTCGGGAACATGGCGAAAAATCACAATGGAAAGATCGGGAAAGGGCCCCACTTCCATGCCCTCAACCTTCTGGATTTCCCCGTGGAAATAGCGGGCCAAAAGGATTTTTTCCTCCAGGGCCGCCCGGAAGGGGGCCACACCGGCCAGCTTCAGGGGCAACCAGAGGCGCATCCCCCGCCAATGGCGGGACAATTCCGGGGAGAGCTCCGCAGGGGAAAGGGTATCCAACCGGGCCAGGGTTTTCTGGTCCTGCATGTAATTGGCCTGGTATTGGAAGGAACGGTGGAGGTCCATGCCGTCCCGCACCAGGACCACCCCGGTGCCAAAGGGAAGGAAGAGCCCCTTGTGGGGATCCACCACCAGGGAATCGGCCTGCCCAATGCCGGCCAACCGCTTCCGCCCCAATTCACAAAGGACAAAGGCCCCGCCGTAGGCGCCGTCCACATGGAACCAGATATTTTCCCGGCGGGCAATCCCACCGATCTCTTCCAGGGGGTCCACCGCCCCCGTATCCGTGGTGCCGGCCGATGCCGTCACCAACCAAGGAATCCGCCCCTGGTCCCGGTCCGACTGGATGAGCTCGGCCAGGGCATTGGGGTTCATGCGAAAATGGTCGTCCACGGGCACCCGGCACATGCAACACTCCCCCATGCCCGCGGTGCGCACGGCCTTTTCCACACAATGGTGGGTGTGGTCGGTGAAATAGATCACGGCCCGGTGGTAATCCCGTGCCCGTAAGCCCGCCTTGTCCCGGGCGGCCACAATGGCGGAAAGGTTGGCAATGGATCCCCCGGAGGTGAGGTCCCCGGCGGCGGTGTCCGGAAATCCCACCCATTCAATGAGCCATTTAATGAGCAATTGTTCCATGCGAACGGCCCCGGGGGAGGCGGCATAAATCCCGGCATAGCGGTTGCTCACCCCGGCCAGAAAATCCCCCAGGGCGGCATGGTAGAGGCCGGAACCGGGAATATAGCCGAAATGTCCGGGGTGGGCCGGATTCAACCCCGCCTCCAGGACCTGGGACTTGAACATGGAAAGGGTGGCGTCCAATGCCTGCCCCTCCTCGGTCACCGGGGACTCTGAGATACCGCCGCCCTCGGCATTGTCGGGATAATACATGGGCAGCTCCCCCAGGGGGGTGAGGAATTCCTCGGCCAGGGCCGTGACCTTCCGGGTCATTTCCCTTCGGGTTTCAGCATCCGGATCCAGGGGGGCGGACAGGGCTTCCAATTCTCTAATGCGTTCCAACGACTCCATGGGATTAACTTTCTCTTTCTCAATTCAATGTTCGGTGTATGGGGCATGGCCGGTAACGGGCCTTGGTCTGCGGCGGCCCTTATTTATTCACCGCCGTGGGCAACGGCTTTCATGGACAATGAAATCCGACGCCGTTTCAAATCCACCTCCAGCACCCGGACCCGGACCTTCTGCCGGACGGAAACCACAGTGTGGGGATCCTTGACAAAGGAATTGCTCAACTGACTGATGTGGACCAGGCCGTCCTGGTGGACGCCCACATCCACAAAGGCGCCGAATGCGGTGACATTGGTAACGATGCCCGGCAAAACCATCCCCTCCCGGAGATCCTTGATCTCGTGGACGGTATCGTCAAAGGCAAAGACCTCGAATTTTTCCCGGGGATCCAGGCCGGGACGGGCCAACTCCTTGAGGATGTCCGTGAGGGTGGGCAGGCCCACGGTATCGGTGATATAGGCCTTGGGGTCAATGGCCCCAAGCGCCTGGGAATTCAAGAGCAGCTCCCCCACGGTGAGGCCCTGGTCCTTGGCCATTTTTTCCACGATGGCATAGGATTCCGGATGGATCCCGCTTTTATCCAGGGGATTTTTTCCCTGGCGGATGCGCAGGAAACCGGCGGCCTGCTCATAGGCCTTGGGCCCCAGGCGGGGCACCTTGAGAAAGGCCCTGCGGGAGGCAAAGGGGCCGTTTTCATTTCGATGTTTCACCATGTTGGCCGCAATGGTGGCATTGAGACCGGAGACCCGTGCCAGCAACTCCCGGGAGGCGGTGTTGGCCTCCACCCCCACCCGGTTCACACAGGATTTCACCGTGTCATCCAGGGCCCCATTCAATGCCTTCTGATCCACATCGTGCTGGTATTGCCCCACCCCGATGGATTTGGGATCTATCTTCACCAACTCGGCCAGGGGATCGATGAGACGGCGACCGATGGAGACAGCCCCGCGGACGGTGATATCCTTGTCCGGAAATTCTTCCCGGGCAATGTCCGAAGCCGAATAAATGGAGGCCCCACTCTCGTCCGTGGAGATGACCATGACCCCGTCGGGCAGTTTCAATTCCCGGACAAAGGCTTCGGTCTCCCGGCCGGCGGTGCCATTGCCCACGGCAATGGCCTGGATGCCGTGTTTCCGAACCAGATCCCGGACCCGTTTTCCAGCCGCCTCGGCCCGGCCGGAATGGGGATAGATCACATCGTCCATGAGCAATTGCCCCTGTTCATCCAGGCAGACCAGCTTGCAGCCGGTGCGAAATCCCGGGTCCAGGGCCAACACCCGTTTTTCGCCCAGGGGCGATGCCAAAAGTAATTCTTCCAGATTCCGGGTGAAAACCGAAATGGCCTCCTGGTCGGCCCGGATCTTGAGTTCCTTGAGACATTCGGTCTCCATGGATTTGGACAAAAGCCGCTTGTAGCCGTCCCGGATGGCATCCCGGACCAAATCCCGGGCCAGGGGATGGGCCTTGCGGATGAAGAAGCGTTCCACATTGGCCAATGCGTCCCCTTCCTCGGGCCGGACATGGAGGGTCAGAATCCCACCGCCGGCCCCCCGGAGCATGGCCAGGATTCGATGGGACGGCGCCTTAAAGGCGGGTTCTTCCCAATCAAAATAGTCCTTGAATTTGGCCCCTTCTTCATCCTTCCCCTTTTTTAATCTGGACCGTACCATCGCCTTACTATAGAATAGATTTCGTATGCTCCCCCTGACCCTGGGATCCTCCGTCACCATTTCCGCCATGATATCTCCGGCCCCGGCAAGGGCCTCTTCCACAGAACTCACGTCCTTATCTCTACCCACAAAATCGGCAGCCAAGTCTTGGGGACGGGCCTTTAGATCAATTCCCCGTCCCGGAAAAAGCAAGGCAAATGCCAGGGGTTCCAAGCCCTTTTCCCGGGCCATGACCGCCCGGGTCCGCCGCTTGGGACGATATTTTTCATAGACGTCCTCCAGGGCAGCCAAGGTGGGGGCATTTTCCACGGCCTGGGCCAGGGATGGGGTCATGAGTTCCCGTTCCTCCAAGGATTTGCAAATGGATGCCTTCCGGGCAGCCAACTCTTCCAGGGCCGTCATACGGTCCCGGATACCGGCAATGGCAACCTCATCCATGGAACCGGTTTTTTCCTTGCGGTACCGGGCAATGAAGGGGATGGTGGCCCCTTCCTTCAGCAGTCCGATGACTGCGCCAACATGTTTTTCCGGCAGGCCTGTTTCCCTGCCCAGGATCTGGATCATATTCATGTGAATCTAGTAACCAAGGCCCAATCTAATGTCAATGGAGAGAAAAGATTTGAGTAATTTCCCAAACCTTGATCTATGTCAAGGATTGGGTACCACAATGTAGGTATAGTCAATTCCAATTCAGGGATTGCAATGGACAATCGCCCAACCCATATCAAGGAGGCACCATGAAGAAAAAAGATCTTACCCGGAGGAATTTCCTCAAGAACTCAACCCTGGCCGTCACCGGAGGCAGTTTACTTCCCACGGTTTTGGGCAGGGGAACCGCCCTGGCCAAATCAGACAAAAAGACCAAGATGTTCTGCTACCAATGCGAGCAGACCGCCGGCGGCAGGGGCTGTACCCGGGTGGGGATCTGCGGCAAGACCGCCCAGGTGGCCGCCCTCCAGGATCTTCTGATTCACACCCTCAAGGGCATTTCCATTGCCGCCCATGCCGGCCGCAAGGTCAATATCAGCGATGCCGAAACCAATCGCTTCACCTGTATGGCCATGTTTTCCACACTCACCAATGTGGAATTCGACCCCTATCGCTTCGAAGACCTGCTCAACGAATCCATTGCCCTGAGAGATAAAATGATTGCCCGGGTTAAACAGGCCGGCGGCAGCATTGACAGCGCCAGCGACAGCCTGACCCTGAAGTTGAAACCCTCCCTGGAAGGCATGGAAAAACAGGCCCGTGACTATGGCCTCTTTTCCGAACCCAATGTGGATCCCGATGTCCGCTCCCTCCAGCATCTTCTTCTCTTCGGCCTCAAGGGCATGGCCGCCTACACCGACCATGCGGCGGAACACGGCATGGAAGATGAGAAAAACTACGAATTCGTCCACCGGGGACTGGCAGCCCTGGAAAATAAAAAACTGGGCATCAAGGAATACCTGGGCCTGGTCCTGGAATGCGGGGAACACAACCTGCGGGCCATGGAATTATTGAACATGGGCAACGCCGGTGCCTACGGCGACCCCGTTCCCACCAAGGTCTCCCTGGGCGCGAAAAAGGGCAAGGCCATCCTGGTTTCCGGCCACGACCTCATCGACCTGGAAGCCGTGCTCAAGGCCAGTGAAGGCAAGGGCATCTACGTCTACACCCATGGGGAAATGCTGCCCACCCACGGCTATCCCAAACTGAAACAAAAATATCCCCACCTCTACGGCCACTACGGCACGGCCTGGCAGAACCAGAAAAAGGAATTTGCCAAGTTCCCCGGGGCCATCCTCATGACCACCAATTGCATCCAGCGGCCCAAACCCGAATATAAAAAGAACATCTTCACCTCGGGCACCGTGGGATGGCCCGGCGTGGTCCACGTGAACAAAAACAACCTCAAACCCCTCATTGACAAGGCCCTGGAAATGCCCGGCTACACCAAGGACGTACCCGGCATGGATGTCCTGGTGGGCTTTGGTCATAAAAGTGTCCTGGGCGTGGCCGATAAAATCATCGCCGGCGTCAAGGACGGCAGCATCGGCCACTTCTTCCTGGTGGGGGGCTGCGACGGGGTGAAAAAATCCCGGAACTATTACACGGAATTTGTTGAGCAAACCCCGGACAATTCCCTGGTCCTCACCCTGGCCTGTGGAAAATTCAAATTCTTCAAACACCAGCTCGGGGACATCAACGGCATCCCCAGACTCCTGGATGTGGGCCAATGCAACGATGCCTACTCCGCCGTCCAAATTGCCGTGGCCCTGGCCAATGCCTTTGAAACCGATGTGAACAGCCTGCCCCTGTCCTTCATCATTTCATGGTACGAACAAAAGGCCGTGGCCGTACTTCTCACCCTCCTCCACCTGGGTATCAAGGACATCAAATTGGGGCCCACCCTGCCCGCGTTTGTCAGCCCCAATGTCCTGGACGTCCTGGTGAAGAACTTCAACATTGCCCCCATTGGTACACCCGAGGGCGATTTGAAACAATGCCTGGCCTAACCCGTACATCCCAGCGGGTGACATAGTCACCAGGCGCCCACCCAAGGCCCCGAACCCATGCGACGCAGGTTCGGGGCCTTTTTTTATCCCTCCCCCGGGTTTTCCTTTACCCTGGCCCCATTTTACTGCTACCCCTATGCCATGGATGAAATCCATTCCCCCAATTCAAATGGATGAGGAGCTGCCCATGATGACCCGAGAACAGGCCCGGGAATTTGCCTCCCACTGGCTGCCGGCATGGACGGGGAACACCCCCGAAAAGCTGGCCGACTACTATTCCGATGATTGCTTTTACATGGATGCCGGCATCCCCAACGGAGCCAAGGGCAAGGCCGAGCTGATCCGATATTTCACAAAACTCCTGGCCCGGAACCCCAACTGGGTCTGGACCCAGATCGAAGCCATTCCCATGGAAGACGGCTTCCTCAATAAATGGCACGCCGCCATTCCCGTGGGTGAAAAGACCGTTGAATGCATCGGAGTCTGCTTTGTTCAATTGGATTCCCAGGGTAAGATCAAACGCAACGAAGTCTATTTTGACCGCACCGAATTGGTGACGGAGATTTTTAAACTCCAGAAGAAATAAACAACCAAGACATACCGGCCCCAATTCCAATACCCAACGGAGGCATTGCCCATGGACCCTCAAATCCGCCACTACGAAGACAAACTGAAATATGAAATCGACTCCTGGGACCTTTTTGAGGCCCTGGAAAAAAAGGAAAAGCTGGTGGTCATCGACGCCCGCTCACCCCAGGCCTACCAGACCCAACACATCCCCGGCGCCGTGAACCTCCCCCATGCCACCATGGATCCCCTCACCACGGCCCACCTGGACAAGACGGCCCTCCATGTCACCTATTGCGACGGCATCGGCTGCAATGCCTCCACCAAGGGTGCCCTGAACATGGCCCGGCTGGGTTTCCGGGTCAAGGAACTCATGGGCGGACTGGACTGGTGGCTCAGGGACGGGTATGCCACCGAAGGCGATGAAGCCAGGGTGGGAAAGCAGGTCAAACAATGAATTACACCCCGCCCCTTGCCCCCGCATTCATTAAAGAGATTCAAATTCCGCCCCACCGTTCCGGCCCCCTGACGGGATTGTCCTTCGGGGCCAAGGACAATATGGATATGGCCGGTGAAATCACGGGCTACGGCAGCCCTTCCTGGGCCACCACCCATGGAAAGGCCCCCGCCCATGCCATCTGCATTGAACAATTGCTCAATGCCGGGGCCCAATGCCTGGGCAAAACCCAGACCGACGAACTGGCTTACAGCCTCCTGGGCGTCAACGCCTTCCACGGCACCCCGGTGAACCCCAGGGCACCGGAACATATCCCCGGCGGTTCCTCCAGTGGGTCGGCATCGGCCGTGGCCGCCGGAGGGGTGGATTTTGCCCTGGGAACGGACACCGGTGGCTCGGTGCGGGTGCCGGCCTCCAATTGCGGAATCTGGGGACTGCGCCCCACCCATGGCCGGATCTCCCCGGCCGGGGTGCTGGACCTGGCCCCCTCCTACGACACCGTGGGCATCCTTTCCCCTTCGGGCGCCATCCTGGAACAGGTGGCCGCCGTCCTCTTGGCCGAGGAACCCCGGCCCCATAAAAATGAATTCAAACTCTGCATGGTTGAGGACTTTTTCCAATTGGCCGAAGCGGGAATCCAAAAACGGCTGGAACCGATTGTGGATCATCTGGCAACCTGTTGCCAAACCACATCCCGGGGCCTGGCCCGAATTTTCCAGCCCCATGTGGACTGGCAATGGCTTTTCCAACAATTGGGCATCCTTCTCTCCCTGGAGATCTGGAACAGCCTGGGCAGCTGGGTGGAAGGAACATCCCCGGAATTGAGCCCGGGAACGGCCCATGGCCTGGAAACCTATGCCAAGGGAACAAAACGGAACACCATCCAGGAACATTTCCAACTACGGCAGGAATTCAAA
>JAKSBM010000657.1 GCA_022361135.1 Desulfobacterales bacterium
ATTTTGTTCAGATTTTCCTCTGCAATCCCCTTGCCCGTATCGGAAACCCGGATGTCCAGAATCCGGTTATCCAAAGCCCGCATCTGGATGCGGATACATCCGCCCTGGTCCATGGCCGTGATGGCATTTTCAGCCAGATTGAGAAAAATCTGCTGGAGGCTGCCCCGGTCACAGGACATTTCCGGCAGTTCGCCCTGGCGTTCAATGACAATGCGAATGTTTCGGTGGTCGGCTTCTTTCTGGAGCAGGGCCACCACCTGGGCCACCACTTCTTCAATGTCCACATTCTCCATGCCCGGGTCCATGTGCCGGGCAAAGTCCAGGAGTTGACGGGTAATGGTGCCGCAGCGTTTGACCGCCTCAATGACATCTCCGGCCAGGGGCAGGAGTCTGTCGTCGGGGGCCGCATCTTTGTCCATGGAGAGCAGGTCGATCATCAGACCGGTTTTCTGGTTGATGATGTCCAGGGGGTTGTTGATTTCATGGGCAACCCCCGAAGCCAGCCGGCCGATGGAGGCCAGCCGGTTGGCATGTTCTTCGTGGTGGAGGGCTTCCAATCGCTTTTTATCGGCCCGGTGGATTCGCCCCATTAAAAAGGTGGCCATGCCCATGATGGAAATAAGGATGAGGACAATGCTTAAAACCAGGTATCCCATGAGTTTTAACCGGGGTTTCAGCCATAGATCCGTGAGCCATTTCTTGGGCCGGAGCTGCACCAGGATCAGGTCCGATCCCGGAATTCGCACATGGCCGGACAAGAACTGGGTGCCGTCGGCGGCCAGGAATTCCCTGAAACCGGAATTCTCCTCCAGGGTTTTCAATGCCCTTCCACTGCGTTCTCCGGCTTGGCCGTAGTAAATGGAGGGGGTATGGAGGATTCCCTTGGAATCCATGATGAACAGATCATTGGTTTGATCCGTATCCATGTATGCGATGAAGTCTTCCAGCTTTACCACGGCCTGCCTGGGCATCTTCTGCTGTTCCAGGGTGGAGGATACCGAGGTGGCAATGGAATTCAAACCCTTGAGCATGCTGCCCTTCACCTCGTCTTCGATGACCCGCTTGGTGAGATTGAAATCCACCAGGGTCATGACGAACAGGGGGAGCAGGGAGAGGAAGGTGGTGACCAGGACAATGATTTTCCATTTGCGCCGGAAATTGATCCCAGTACCTGCTGCAGCGGTTTCGGGATCCATGGGATCCCAGAATGCGGGTTTGAATTTTTTAAGCTGTTTTACCATGGGAGCATATTCATCTTCCGGGTTCGATCCGGGTTTTGTCATAAGCCCGTTTCAAGGTGTCGCTTAACACATCGATGTCCACGGGTTTTTGTAAATAGGCAAAGGCCCCCAGGTCCATGCAGTCCTGGCGGTCCTGTTCCGAGCCGTGGCCGGTGAGGACGATGACCTCGATTTCCGGTCGTCGCTGTTTCACCTTTTTAAGGACCTCCATGCCGTCGATTTCCGGCATTTTCAAATCAATGATCATGACCTCGGGATCGTCGCTTTCCACCAAATCCAGGGCGGACATGCCGTCGTAGGCCACGGCGGAATCCATTTCCCGCATTTGGAGGCGTTCGGACAGGGTTTGGACGAATTCCCGTTCATCATCCACCAGCAATACCCGGGAGGGCATGTCCAGGTTGTGTTTGCGATAGGTTTGTTCTTCCTGGTGCCGGGCCTTGTTCTGGATGTCAATCCGGTTGATTCCCGGAATGGGGGCCACGATTTGCCGCAGCTCCTCCTCCAGACGGTTGCCCATGAGCACTTGGCGGTTGATTCCCAGGGTGACCTTTCCGTTTTCCACGGAGACGTCCACGTGATGTCCGACGTCCAAAAGCCGGGTTTCAACGGTTGCGGACAATAGGAAGTCGGCCACGGCTTGCCTGGATTCCTCGGTGGGGCTCAGGGCCGCCTTGGCCAAATTGCTGGTGATCAGGGCTGCGGCCTGGGCGATCTGGGTTTTGTCCGTTGGAATGACCATGTCGTGGTGGTCGGGTTCCCAGGGGCTTTCTTCGTTGAACAGGGTGCGGGTCCAATCGCTTTGGCTCTGGTCGCCCTGGTTGATACGGGCATAGGCGGTTTCCCGGTCCTGGCCGCAGTGTTCGGCGGCCCGTTGGATCCTGGATTCGGCATCGGCCACCAGGCAGACCTTGAGGACGTGGGACACATGGCCCGGGATCAATAATCCGGTGTAGCCGGTGACCAGGGCGTTCTCTTCATTGAGCAGGGTGGCCAGGGCCAATTTGAGATAGGCAATGGCCCGTTCCTTTTCAAAGGTAAAGCTGTTGAAAACCGAGGATGTGGCAAAGGCCCTTTGGATCTGTCTGGCCTTGAGGCCAGAGAGGCGGGATGCCTTTTCCACCACCATTTCATCGGAGATAAGGTTAAAACTGATATCCTTTTTTAATATCTCAACAAGTTCGGTTTCCTGGCAGAATACACCACTGAATATGCGTACAACAGACATCTAATTTCCTTCCCTTAAGTTGGATCCTCCAGTGAGGATTCTCCGGCAGGATTCCATCAGATCCCTGTACAGGGAGCCGGCGTGGTAAAGGTTGTAGGTGTTGAATCGGGCCACCCCGTCCACCATTGCGAAAAGTACCATGGCCGTGTTTCTCGGAGAACTTACGGTGACGGAACCGTCTTTGATTCCCTGGGTAATGGCTTCTTCAAAAATGTCCAGCAGACAATTGTAAACCGACTCCAGGTAGGATCTGCAGATGGGGTTGGTTTCCGCCATCTGATAGGGGTAATGCCGATGGAGCAGGAGGAATTGATCTTCAAATTCCCCGGCCATGTGGAGGTAAAACCGAGCCGCTTTTTCCACGGTTTCCAGACCATTTTCACAGGGGGATTCCGCCATGTGCCTGCGAAAGGCTGTAATGATGGTCTCCTTGACATCGTTTAGGATGTTCAGGAAAAGGTCTTCTTTGTTCTTGAAATGATGGAAGATTGTGCCGCCGGCCGCCCCGGTGATTCGAGACAGTTCCGACATTGAGGTTTCTTTGAAACCGTTGCGGGAAAACAGCTGGGTTGCAGCTGCAAGTATTGCATTTCGTTTTGACATATGTTACCTAATTGGGGTTATATGCCAACCGAATGATCGGTCGGTTTTAATTCTAAATATTGAAATCTGTCCTAAAAGTCAAGGCGAAACATGGGAAACTCAATACCCGAAAAGGCGAAGTTGCTGGAGAAACTCCGGGCCGAAGGATACATGGTCCCGGATTTCATTTATGTGTCCGCAGAAAAGTTTGAAACCAAGGATTTTAAGCAATTGGAGTTTTTTCTGGACAGCCACCGGGACAGTTACAAGGTCATCGCCCGCAGCGCCCATCCCATGGAATCCGAGTACAAGGGCGGG
>JAKSBM010000340.1 GCA_022361135.1 Desulfobacterales bacterium
CCTCATCTGTTATGCCGCCGACCGGGCCTACGAAATCCTGGAATTTAAAACCAGCCACATGAAAAATCCCCGGACTGGCTCCACCCCCAGGAGTGGCTGAAGCGCAGCCCGGGCAACGACTGGATCTATTATTCCTCCGGAGGCTATGCCGGCGTGGAGGAGGCCATTGGCGAATACTACCTGCCCAACCTCATGTACAAAACCAATTCCCTGCTGGGGGGCAAACCCTTTGACGAGCCCGTTGTCGCCGACATCGTCGCCCATTGGCAGGACCATCTGGCCCGCTTGCCCCTTGATGATCCCAGCCTCCCCGCCTGGGTCCGGGGGTGGGGAGAGCAGGCCCGGGCCGTCACCCCGGAAATCCTGGAAGCCAAAGCCCGCCGCCTATTTGAAATCCCCGGGGGCCGGGTCACGGTCCTGCCCCCGGATGCCCGGCATTCGGATTACGATGTCATCCCCGTGAACATCGCCGACGGATGCCTCTACAAATGCAAATTCTGCAAAATAAAAAATAAAAAGCCCTTCACCCCCCGGAGCCGGGGGGATATCACGGAGCAACTCCTTCAATTCAAGGCCCTTTACAATGGGGACCGGGTCAACTACAACAGCCTCTTTTTGGGGGAGCACGACGCCCTGGCCGCCCCGGCCGACCTCATCTGTTATGCCGCCGACCGGGCCTACGAAATCCTGGAATTTAAAACCAGCCACATGAAAAATCCCCGGATCTATATGTTCGGCAGCGTGGACTCCCTGCTCCATGCCGACCCCGACCTCTTTGACCGCCTCTCTGCCCTCCCCTTTGAGACCTGGATCAACCTGGGCCTGGAATCCGCCGACCCGGCCACCCTGGAAAGAATCGGCAAACCCATCACCCCGGAACAGGTGGAACGGGCCTACACCCGGATGATGGAGATCAACCAGCGCTATCCCAAGATCGAGATGACCTGTAATTTCATCATGGACGACGGCCTGCCCCCCACCCACCTGCCCGCCCTCATGGATTACCTGCGCCACAAGCCGGGCCGGGTCCGGCCCAAGGGCAGCGTATACCTCTCCCCCCTGGCCTTTGGCAACCCGTCCAGACAGGTGCTCATGGACTTCTACCATTTAAAAACCCAAAGTCGGGTCCCCCTCTACCTCTACATCATCCAACGCTTGTAAACCTTGATTTTAAAGGGGAAAAAATGGTAAAAATTCATCCCATGTCAGAAAAAAACAAAGAATTGATATCCCTCCATGGGGGACACTCCGGCCAATTTTGCGACCATGCCGTGGACGGGCTGGAACAAATTGTCCGCCAATACATTAAGCTGGGATTCACCCGGGTGGGCATCAGTGAGCACATCCCCCCGGCCCTGGACACCCAACTCTACGACGACGAGCGTGAAGCCGGAAAAACCGCCGCCGACCTCCAGGACCGCTTTGCCCTTTATTTTAAAACCCTGGATGACCTGGCCCGGAGCCATGCCGATGAAATCCAGATCTTCCGGGGCATGGAAACCGAAGCCTGGACCGGCTATGCCGACCATGTCCGCCAATTGGTGGACAGCTACGCGCCCGACTACATCGTGGGCTCGGTCCACCATGTCCGGGACATCTGCTTTGACTATTCCCCGGACCATTACCAGGAAGCCGCCAAGGCCTGCGGCGGGATCATTGATCTCTACCGGGATTATTTTGACCTCCAATTGGAACTCATCCAGGCACTCACCCCCTTTGTGGTGGGCCATTTTGACATCATCCGCATCCACGATCCCCAATATGAAACCCACCTTCGGGACCCCCGGGTCTGGAAAAAGATCCTGGGCAACCTGGATGCGGTTAAGGATCTGGGCCTGGCCATGGACTTCAACCTGAGACCCCTGTCCAGCGGAAAGCCCGAACCCTACCTGGCCCCCTTTATCCTGGATGAAATCCAGAACCGAAACATTGCCGTGGTCCCGGGGGATGATTCCCACGGGGTCCACCAGGCCGGGGTCCACGTACCCCACGCCATTGAAATACTCAAACAACGGGGCATGTCCACGGACTGGCCCCTGCCCCCATCTTAAACAGGAAAAAAATATGAAAGCTGTGGTACAACGGGTGAAGAACGCCCAGGTCAGTGTGGAAGACGAAATCATCGGAAAAATCGGCCCCGGCCTCCTGGTCCTTTTGGGGGTCCAGGAGGGAGACGACGAAAAGGCCGCCGATTACCTGGTGGATAAAATCAGCCACCTGAGGATCTTCGAAGACGACCAGGGCAAGATGAACCGCAACCTCCGGGATGTGGAGGGAGAACTTTTGGTGGTCTCCCAGTTCACCCTCCTGGGGGATTGCCGCAAGGGCCGCCGCCCCTCATTCGGCCAGGCCGCCAAACCGGACCAGGCCAAGGCGCTCTACCGCTATTTCACCGCCCAGGCCCGGGCCCTGGGCCTCACCGTGGAAACGGGAAAATTCCAGGCGGAAATGGATGTCAGCCTCACCAACCACGGACCGGTCACCCTGCCTTTGGACACAAGAAATTAAAAGGAAAAACACCATGGACGGCGCCCCCGGCGACCGACCGTAAAAAATAACCCATGAATTACGACAATTTATATATCATCCTGGTGGAACCCCAGGGCCCCCTGAACGTCGGCTCCATCTGCCGAAGCATGATGAACTTTGGATTTACAAAGCTTCGCCTGGTTTCCCCCTGTAAGGATTACATGGATCTCCAGGCAAAAAAAATGGCCCTGTCCGCCTTCAAGGTCCTGGAAAACGCCGAAATTTTCGACACCCTCAACGACGCCCTGGCCGACATCCACGCCGCCTTTGGCACCACCCGCCGTTTTGGGAAATACCGGAAGAATTTCCTCACCCCGGCCACGGCTGGAGAGAAAATCAATGCCCTGACCAGCCCGGCCCATGGGGACCAGCCCGGCCACAAATGCGCCCTGGTCATGGGACGGGAGGACACGGGACTGGAAACCCACCACCTGGACCTGTGCCAGCATTTCATCACCATCCCCACCCACGATGGCTATCCCTCCATGAACCTGAGCCACGCCACATCGGTCCTCCTCTACGAGGTGGCCATCAAATCCGATGCCGGGCAGAAATTCCACGATCCGGCGCCCAAGAAACTGGCATCGGGGGATGAGGTGGAACACCTGTTCCAGCACATGCGAAAAACCCTGCGGGACATTGAATACCTGGACCCCCAGAACCCGGACCATCTGTTGCGCAC
>JAKSBM010000723.1 GCA_022361135.1 Desulfobacterales bacterium
CCACCACCACCTCGGCCACCCGGTTGGGAATGTTTTCAAAGGTCAGGTACCGGCCGAAACAGGTGGCTGAAGCCACAATCAACAACAGGGTCGCAGAGGTGACCGCTGAAGAGATGGTCACATCCTTCACCGCATTGAAATCCATGGATCGATAAATGAAGATCTCCACCAGAAAGGCATAGACCGATGCCACCACAGCCGCCTCATTGGCGGTGAACATGCCCGAAAAGATTCCACCGAATATAATAATGATGAGCATGAGGGCCCAAATCCCATCCTTGAGGATGGCCGCCAGTCGATCCAGGCTGGGCGGCGGTAACCGCTTAATCTCTGCCCGATTCCGGTAAAGGAGCCAGGTATAGAGGCAAACCACGCCGATGATAATTACTCCGGGGATAAAACCGGTGATGAACAACCCCTCCAGGCTGACATTGGAAATCATGGAGTAAAAAATCATGGAAATGGAAGGCGGAATGATCACCCCCAGGTTGGGAGAGGTGGTCATGAGCCCCAGGGTATACTCCTCGTCGTACCCATTCTTGATCAGGGCCGGAATCATGAAGCCCCCCAGGGCCACCACCGTGGCCACGGTGGAACCGGAGATGGCACCAAAGAGTCCACAGCCAATGACCCCGGCCATGCCCAATCCGCCGGGCAACCAGGAAACCAGGGAATTGGCCAGGGTAATCAATTTTTCAACGGTCTTCCCCCGGCTCATGATATTGCCGCAGAGGATGAAAAAGAGGACCACCACCAATGAAAAATTATCCAGACTCCGAAACAGGGTCTGGACCAACAATGCCAGGGGCATATTCAAATAAACGGTAAAACCGAGTGTTGCCGTGAGAAAAAGACAGAGAAACACCGGAACGTAGGTGGCCATACAGCCCAAAAGGAGCGCCAGAATCATCACATCGCTTGCTTGCATGGAAAAGCCCTTTTCTTAAAAACTATGGGATTAAGGGGAGGTTGCATCCTTCACCAGGGTTTGCAGGGTTCGAAAAAAAATCATTCCCCCGGTCACGGGCATGATGGCATAGACGATGACCAGGGGGATTTGCATGATGATGGTTTTCTGCTGGGTCACCCACTGGAGTCGGGTCATTTGATAGCCGTAATAGACCATGATCACGGCAAACCCCAGCATGAGCAGATGGGTATAAAGGGTGAGCCATTTTTTAAGGCGTGGAAAAACCTGGACCACGGCATCAATACGAATCATGGCCCCCTGGCGCACGGCCATGGATGCCCCCACAAAGGTGGAATAAATGATGACAATGCGCACCAGTTCTTCACTCCAGGCCAGGGTATAGTTAAAGCCGTATCTGAGCACCACATTCACAAATAAAGAAAGGAGTGCCGTCATCACCATGATGAACAGACTCCATTCTTCAAGGTGGGTCAGCCCCCGATCCAACGCCCGCGTCAGTTTTTTCAATCCCGTTTGCCCCATTGGAAATGGCCCGGGGCTGCCGCACAGCTTCCGGGCCGGGTTTCAATTTTAATTTAAAAAGGCCTGAACTTCCTTGAGGTAATTCTCCGGCCGGTAACTGTCGCCGGGGTACAACTTATTGATTTCAGCTTCATATTTATCATAGGTGGCCTGGCTCTGCTTTTTCAACTGGGCCATCTCATCGGTCGGCAGGCTGTAGAATGCCACTCCGGCGGCCTTGGCCGCCTGGATATTATCGGCCTCCCAGGTTGCCGTGCGCTTCCGGTTGGCGGCGCAGACATCGTGGACGGTCTCTTCAAAGGTCTGGCGCAGCTCCGGCGGCAGGCTCTTAAGCCAGGCGGAATTAAATATCCAGATGAAAAGCCCCTGGGCATAATTGAGCTGGGTGTAGTTTTTGGCCACTTCAAACTTTTTACTGAGATTACACACCCCCGGGGTGTGATCCAGGCCGGTGATCACCCCCTGTTTCAGGGAAACCTGGACATCGGGCCAGGGCATGGAGACCGGATTAAAGCCCCAATTCCGATAGGAAAGCTGATTCACGGCCGCCTCGGCAATGCGAAATTTCACTTTTTTGGCATCGCTGATGTTCTTCACCGGGG
>JAKSBM010000561.1 GCA_022361135.1 Desulfobacterales bacterium
GGCCGGCTTCAAATGCCCCCATTGCGACGACGTTATCCATCTCTTTGGTGAAGGCGGCGGCAAAAAGACCGCAGACGCCACCGGCCTGAATTTCCTGGGCTCCATCCCCTTTGACACCCAGGTGGTTTCCTCGGGCGACGATGGAAAGCCCCTCATGCTCCAGGGCGTGGAAACCGAGTTCACCAAAGCCTTTAAAACCGTTGTGGACAACATCAAAGCCCAACTCTAAGGCAAAGGCATCCTGAATTTGGATGATAAGCTGAACATAGCCAGGGCGCTCAAGGCCCGCCTCGACACCGAAGAAGAGGCGCGCCTCAGCCCCCTGGCCTGTTTCTCATCCACGGCCCAGCGCCGCCATCCCGAACCCGGCCACCAGACCGAATACCGTCAGAATTTCAGCCGGGACGCCGACCGAATCCTCCATTCCCTGGCCTACACCCGCTACATTGACAAAACCCAGGTTTTTTCCCTGATCCGAAATGACCACCTCACCCACCGGGTCCTCCACGTGCAGATGGTTTCCCGGGCCGCCCGGACCATCGGCCGCTGCCTGGACCTCAATGTGGACCTCATCGAAGCCGCAGCCCTGGGCCACGACATCGGCCATCCCCCCTTCGGCCACGACGGGGAACGCATCCTTTCCCGCCTCACCCGCCAGGCCGGGGCCGGAAGCTTCCACCACAACGTCCAAAGCCTTCAATTCCTTGAACACATCGAACGGAATGGAAAGGGCTGGAACCTCAGCCTCCAGACCCTGGACGCCATCCTTTGCCACGATGGAGAAACCCATAACCAACGTCTCTCCCCTTTGTCGGGAAGGGACTTTGCCGGCCTGGACCAGCTGATTTCCCAATTTAAAAACGATGCCCTTGCCCCACCCGTCCGACCCATGACCCTGGAGGGCTGCGTGGTCCGCATGGCCGACACCATCTCCTACATCGGCAGGGATCTGGAAGATGCCATCCGCTTGAATATTGTCACCCGGGAACAAATCCCGGAGGAAGTTCGCAGCCTGTTGGGCAGCACCAACGGCACCATGGTTTTTAACCTGGTCACCGACCTCATTGCCAACAGCCAAACCCGGGCAACCGCCCAGGACCAGGCAAGCATTGGCTTCTCAGCCCCCGTGGCCCAGGCCCTGGCTCGTCTGAAACGATTCAATTATCAACACATATACAAAAACCCGGTGATCAAACGCCACCTGACCACGGTGGAGGATATTTACCACTGCCTCTTTGAGCGCTTCCTCAAGGACGTCCAACGGGACACAACCCAGTCCCCGATTTTCAAAGAGTTCCTGACAAATAAAAGCCCCGAATACCGAGACCACCATGCCCCCGGAGAAATTGTCAGGGATTTCATCTCCGGAATGACCGACTCCTACTTCATCCGCCTGGCGCCGGAATCCATGCGCCCTAGACCAGTGGACCATGTTTAGAAACAGAGATACATACCGGACCGCCCACCGGAAACAAGGGCTCACCTCCTTTGACATCACTGTCAAGGAAACCAACCTCAACATCCAGGCCACCACCGACCTCTCCCCCCAGGCCATCCAAGCCGCCCTGGACTGCCGGGCCCAGATCGAAGCCTGGATCGCCCAACACCCGGAATTCGGGACAAGCCTTGCCCCCCTCCCCCAGCCGGACATTGCCCCGCCGATCAGCCAGCAGATGACCCGGGCCGGGCAAGCCGCCCAGGTTGGCCCCATGGCCGCCGTGGCCGGCACGGTTGCCGAATTCACAGGCCGGGCCCTCATGGCCGAAAGCGACCAGGTGGTGGTGGAAAACGGAGGGGACATCTTCATCCACTCCCGCACGGAGACCACATTCGCCATCTATGCCGGGGAAGACTCCCCATTTTCCATGCGGGCAGGCATCAAGATTCCCACCCAGGAGGCCCCCTTCGGCCTCTGCACCTCCTCGGGCACCCTGGGCCACTCCAAAAGCTTTGGCCGGGCCGACGCCGTCACCGTCATGGCCCGGGATTGCGCCCTGGCCGACGCCGCCGCCACCGCCCTGGCCAATGCCATCCGAAAGCCCGCCGACATCAACCCCACCATGGAAAGGGGCAAAGCCATCCCCGGCATCCAAGGGCTGGTCATGATCATGGGGGATCAGATCGGCCTCTGGGGAGATCTAACCTTGGTCCCCTTGAATTAGAAGTCCCCACGAAGCGCCCCCCCATCCAAAAAACAGCCCCAATCCCAATTTAAAACGCATCCCCCAAATCAAACAATTGGTCAAACAATTGGCCACTCGCCATGGTTCAGCCCATCCACCCATGGCGTCCCTAATTTTTCCCCTGAGATTATAAAGACCAAGAAAAATCAACTCAAAAAGATCTTAAACGAGACCCAATACGTCAAATATTCTCATCAAAAGAGAATATTAATTCTATATATGAATCAATCACTTACAGAGCATAGAACATCCCAACCAATCCCCGCTTTCTCATCAAACGAAAGTTTTATCTTGACAAGAAAACCACTCCAGGGATATTTTCATCCCATCACCATAGAACAAAGGAAAAGACATGGCCCAGACCCAGGACAAAAATGACGCCCTCCCAAAAATGATCGGAGACCGGATTCGGCACCACCGGAAACGGAAAGGATTTTCCCTGGCCCAATTATCGGAAATCTCCGGGGTATCGGTTTCCATGATATCCAAAATCGAAAAAGGGCAGTCCATGCCCCCCATCTCCACCTATGCCAATATCGGCAGAGGGCTGGGTATCAGCCTGAGCGAGGTGGTGGCCGAGGACAACCACCAGGACATATCCCTAGTCAGGGCTGGGGAGCGGGAAGCTATTTCCAACGGGGTTTACGATGCCTACAGCCTGGCCAACCATTTCAAGGGGAAAAAATTCGCCCCCTACCTCATGCACCTGCCCCGGGGAAAGGATTTCCATAAACCCTTCATCCACACCCACATCCAGGAAATGCTTTACATCCTGGAGGGGAGCATCGAATTCTCCTTTGGCGGAGAAAACATGATCCTGGAAGTTGGGGATTGCGTCTGTTTCAACGGGAATATCCCCCATACGTCCAGGACCATTGGAGAGGAAGACTGCCGGATTCTGGCCATCCAGATCTCCGAATAATCATCCATCCCACACACTAAGATAGATTAGACACCGGAACTCTCCATGGAAGGATCCCGGTCACGGGAGAGGTGCGTCTAAACGAAATCGCCACACAAAAATAGATAGATCAACTTAATTTTCAAACCATTGCAAACATTCACTCCCACAAGAACACGCCAATATGGAGGAACTACCGTGTACACGCCCGCCATACCACTCACGGAAAAAACCGTGACCATTGAATACGAAGGCAAAGCCCTCAAGGTGCCCCATGGGATTACCGTGGCCGCCGCTGTCCTGGGCCATGGCCCGGATCACCATTGCCGCCGGTCCAATTTTTCAGGGGAAAAACGCGCCCCGTACTGCCTCATGGGAGTCTGCCATGAGTGCTTCATGGAAATTGACGGCCGCCCCTACCAACAGGCTTGCATGACACAGGTCAAAGAGGGGATGAAAATCAAAAAACAGGATTTCACGGGGGATGAATAGGATGAAGGAAAATTGGGATGCCGTTGTGGTGGGGGCCGGTCCGGCCGGGATGGCCTTTGCTGCAGATGCAGCGGAAATGGGGCTCTCGGTCCTGGCCCTGGACGAGCAGGATTGTCCAGGGGGCCAAATATACAGAAACATGGAAAACCAAAGCCGGGAAAGCTTGAAACTCCTTGGACCGGACTATGGCAAAGGCCTGGAGCTGGTGGAACGCTTCAGGGCCAGCCGGGCCCAATATATCCCCGGTGCCGTGGTCTGGAAACTGGAAGCCGACGGCCGGGTCAGTTTCACCGTTGACGGCGAATGCAGGGAAATCCGGGGGAAACGAATCGTGATCGCCATCGGTGCCATGGAGCGACCCGTCCCCTTTTCCGGCTGGACCCAACCCGGGATCATGGGGGTGGGGGCAGCGGACACCCTCCTGAAGACCTCGGGCATGGTCCCCCAGGGCCCGGTGGCCATGGCCGGGAACGGTCCATTGATGTTTTCCGTTGCAGACCATCTCAGCCGCCTGGGGGTTGAAATCACCCACCTCCTGGACAGCCGCCCCAAACATGCGGTCTTGGCTGCCCTCCCCCATCTGACCGGTGCCGTGAAGCGCCCCGGATATCTTCTCAAGGGAGCCGTAATGATGGCCAAGGCCCGCAAGGCCGTGGGAAATTGGGTACCGGATGTGGAAAATTTAACCGCCCTGGGCGAGGGGCAACTCAATGGGGTTGCATTTCAATCCCGGGGGGAATCCCGCACCATTGAGGCAACCACCCTCCTGGTCCACCAGGGGATCATCCCCAGGTGGGAATTCACCCGGCAGCTGGATCTCCCCCATGGCTGGGACCCGATCCAAAGGTATTGGTATCCCCAATTGGATCCCCACGGCCGGTCCGGGGTGGAAACCATATATGTGGCCGGGGACAACGGCTATGTCCATGGGGCAGAAGCGGCGAGAATCAAAGGACAATTGGCCGCCGTATCCGTGGCCGCCGATATTGGGAAAATTTCTCCGAGCCAAAAGGCAAACCAATCGACGCCCCTGTTCAATGCTTTGAAACGAGAAATTGCCCCCCGGGCATTTGTGGATGCCGCCTTCCGTCCCAGCCCCTCCCTCTTTCACATGGCCGACGACACCCTGGTTTGCCGGTGCGAAGAAGTCACGGCAGGGAAAATTCGCCAGGCCATCGCCCAGGGCATGACCACGCCGGAAATGGTGAAAAGCGTGACACGGTGCGGCATGGGACCCTGCCAGGGACGGATGTGCGGCCCGGCCCTAACCGAGTTGGTGTCCCAGGGAACGGGCACCCCCGTGGAGTCCTTTTCCCCCATTTCCATCCGCCCCCCGGTCCGGAATCTCTTCATTGGGGATTTTACCAAATTGAATTTCATGGACAAGGAGGCGAATTAAGATGGCTGCAGACGTAATTATCATTGGCGGAGGAATGATCGGCCTTTCCACGGCCCTTCACCTGGCACAGGCCGGAAAAAAGGTAACCCTGTTGGAAAAGAACTTTCCCGGCAAGCATGCCTCCGGGGTCAATGCCGGCGGGGTTCGGAGCCTGAAACGGGACCCCATCGAACTCCCCCTCATCCACGGCGCCATGGAAATGTGGCACGGGATGGAAAAAATCGTGGGATCGGATTGCGGTTTCTTCAAGACCGGTTACCTGGTGGCGGCGGAAAACGAGGCAGACATGGCCGAGTTAGAACAGCGGGCCGCCATGACCCGATCCATGGGCTATGACAATGAATTGGTCATTGATGCCCCGGAGCTGAAAAAATGGGCACCGGCCATTGCCGACCATTGCATTGGAGGCCTCATGTCCACCTCCGACGGCCATGCATCCCCGGCCGAAACCTGCCGGGCCTTTTCCCAGACCGCCCAAAAATCAGGGGTGGTTATCCATTCCCATTGCCGGGTAAAGGATATCCAAGTCCGATCCTCGGGCTTCCGTGTCGTCACCGACAGCCAGGGCACCCTTGAGGCGGAACAGCTTTTAAACTGCGCCGGCGCCTGGGCCGGAGAAATCGGGGA
>JAKSBM010000931.1 GCA_022361135.1 Desulfobacterales bacterium
GCCTGGATCACACGACAACCTGGCTCATGGGCATGGGTACAATTGGCAAACCGGCATTCCCGGGCCAATTCTTCAATGTCAGGAAATGTGGCTTCCACCCCCTCCGAGGCGTCCCAAAAGGCCACCTCGCGGATGCCGGGATTATCCACAATCATTCCACCCTGGGGCATACGAATGAGATCCCGGCGGGTGGTGGTGTGCATGCCCTTTCCAAGGACCTCACTCACCTCCCCCACCTCCTGGAGTTCATCCCCGGCCAAACGGTTGACCAGGGTGGATTTCCCCGCACCGGAAGAACCCATGAGGCAAAGGGTTTGCCCCGGTGTAAGGTAGGCTTCCAGGGGTGCAAGGCCGGCCTCGTCATCCATGCCCACCAGGTGCACGGGCACCCCAAAGGCCATTTCCTCCACCTGCCGGGCAAAGGATTGGGGATCCTCCCGGAGATCGGCCTTGGTCAAAACGATGATGGGGGTCAAATCACAATTATAAACCAGGGTCAAATACCGCTCCAAACGGCGCAGGTTAAAATCCCGATCCAGGCCGGAGACAATGAAAACCCCGTCCAGGTTGGCGGCCAATCCCTGGGATGCACGGGCTGCGCCCTCCTGTTGGTTGTGGCCGCCGGCGGCCCCCCGGGAGAGGAGATTCTTCCGGGGAAGGATCTGGGTAACAAAGGCATCCCTGACCAGGACCCAATCCCCCACCACGGGGAAATTCTTCTGGTGTTTCAACCGGCCGGCCAGCCGGGCCCAAAACCCGTCTTTCCCCCGGCTTAAGCGCAGGTATCCCTTGCCCTGGCCCACGATTCGGGCCGGGTATTGCCCCTTCTTGATGCAGCCTTCCATCTCGGACTGGTACCGGGCATTCCAGCCCAATGTCATCAAAGGCTCATCCTGGGTATAATCAATAATATGGGTATTTTTTTTATCCATGGATTTTCTTTCTCTGTTGTACCATTGATCTCCGGGCGGAGTCTTTAACAATGGTATAAAATTATGGGAATAGATCTAATTCGTCGACAAAGAAGTATAACCGACGCCATCCACCGGCCTAAAGGCAGGGGACGCCGACGGAATTTTGCACAAAATCCATGATTTCCAGATAATTGGGAATAGTGTGGGGCAAACAACCTCCTGAAATACTTCCCGGGCAGATCCATGCCGGGGACGGGTTAAAATTGTGTAAATATAGGAGATTCACGGGGATGTCAAGCTGGAGGAATCCAGCCTTTGAAAAGAAATTCCGGCTCCGGGGCCCGAGTTCCGATTCAGCTCAAATCAAGGAAAACAACCCAGGTCAGCTCCGCATTCCCGGTCGCCCGAAAGCCGGAAGTGGATATCTGGAGAGCAGCAACAGAAGAGAATTAAAACTACACAGATGCCTGCATCAAAATTCCACGGGAAATGATTTAATAAAAAATCAAATTCCGGTCAAGCCGAAAAAAACATTTATGGTAAAATAATCCAAACGGCCTATTTCAATGGGTAATTCACCCACCGATCCCATACCATTGGTAGCCATAAAATCCCAGGGGATAAATTAGGGTTGAAAAGCGGGAATAACTGGGTCATAACCCTTGATGATTCAATGGAACCAGCCCCTGGCCAACGGACTGAAAAAGGAGCTGGACCTTGCACCCCAGTCCACACAGAGGAAACACCATGACCATTACCCTGACCATACCCATTACCCACCGCAGCTATACAGATGGACGAAAAACCGTGGAGGTGGAGGCAATGACCGTGGGGGAAGCCGTAGAAGCACTCTGCACCCTCTGCCCGGCCATGGGCCCGGAGCTCCTCACCGGGTCCGATGTGTTGCGGCCGGACATTGAAATCAGCATCAATCAATGCCTCATACCGGGCAAAGCGCGGGACCAGGCCTTTGATATTCCCCTTAAAGATGGAGATCAGGTTCTGCTTTCCAGTATCATCGCCGGGGGATAATCAACTCGTTCTCCGCTCCTTCCATTCCCCCGCCCCCAGCCCCGCCAAAGTATTCCTTTTCAAAAGAAATAAAATACGTTACAAAAATAAGAGCTTCACTCAAAATTTAATTACCCACAATTTGCAAATCGTCTAATTTTTAATTTCGCTAAGGAGATTTGACTTATGGTTTCCATGGGCACGGGGAAACGAATCCCCGGTTTCTGGGCAGGATATGGTGTTGGAATGGGGTTAATCCTCATGCTTCTGGCAATCCTTCTAACCAACCAAGGTGCATCTGCCGCCCCCAGCCTGGCCGTTGTTCTAACCATCTGGATGGCCGGATGCGGCTGGTTTTTAAACAAAAAACTGATCCAGCCCTATTACAATACAGTCCATCGCCTGTCGGAATTCATGAACCGGGAATGCTTTTGCCCGCAACAACAGGAGAAAGCCGCGAAAAATCCCGATTTTCAAGTCACCCACACCCTGGAATCCTTTGACGAAATGATGGTGGAAATCAACAACAATTCCGAAACGGCCAAGGCGGCCATTGCCGCCCTCCACGAAACCTGTGCCAGTGTGGCCGTCCACATTGAGCAGGTGAACCAGAGCACCCAGAATATGGCCGAAGCCACCGACGTCATCACCCAGAACGCCGAAACCGTGGCCGGCGACATGGCCGAAGCCACGGCCAATATTAATAATGTTGCCGCCGGTACCGAAGAGCTCAGCTCCACCATTGCCGAAATCACCCGGAACACCGGCCAGGCGGAAAAAATCTCCTCACAGGCCCGGGAATTGGCAGAGGTGTCATCCAACCAGGTGGCACGGTTGGGCAAACGGGCCAAGGACATCGGCAATGTCACGGAAACCATCACTGAAATCTCCGAGCAGACCAATCTGCTGGCCCTGAACGCCACCATTGAGTCGGCCCGGGCCGGTGAAGCCGGCAAGGGCTTTGCCGTGGTGGCCCAGGAAATTAAAGAGCTTTCCCGTCAGACCTCCCAGGCCACCGTGGATATCAAGGACCGGATCCAGGAAATCCAAACAGCCATAGACCAGACCGTGGACGGCATGGCCCAGATTTCCGGTGTCATCACCGATATGAATGAAATCGTTGTGGCCATCACCACGGCCGTGGATGAACAGAGCCAGGCCACCCAGACCATCGCCCAGAGCATCAACCAGACCTCGGCCAACCTGGACGGGGTGAACCAGAGTGTGGCCGGTAGCGCCAAGGAAGTGGAAACCATTCGCAGTTCCATGCACTCGGTGTCCGACGATGTGTTGAACCTGCTGCGGGAATCCATTAAGTTGGAAGTCTTTTCCGGGGAAATGAAGGAAGTGACCAGTGAATTAAAGGAAGATGTGGAACGGTACAAATGCTTTGAACCGGTATTTGACATCGCCTCCATCAAAACCGCCCACATCCTCTGGCGGGTCAACCTGGAGGCCGCACTCAGGGGCTACCAGGAGCTCAAAGTGGAAGACATCGGTACCCACCACGAATGCGCATTTGGCAAATGGTATGACTCCCAGGGAGAAGACTGGCAATCAAATGAAAATTTCAGGTCCCTGGGTCGCCACCACGAAGCCGTTCACACCCAGGTCAAGGAAGTGGCCGCCTCCATTGCCCAGGGCGAGTTGGACAAAGCCAAGGAACAATTGTCCGACTTTGAAACGTCCCGGCAGCATATGTTTGTCTACCTCAACGCCCTTTACCGTCCGGGCGGCGAAAGCGAAGCCGTTCCCCAACAGACCGGCTGATTGCCTGTCCCATCCCGGGCTGCCCCCCCTGCCGCCCGGGATTTCCAAACCGGAGCAATGGACCCTCCCGTTGTCTCCGGTTTTTCTTTGCCCGAACCAAGTGTACCGGCTTAACTCGGCGCCCGGGAGAACGGCTATCCCACCCCAAGGGCAACCCCGCACCGCCCATCAATGTTCATAGGCACCGATATCCACGGCAGTGCCCCGGATAGTTCTTTGGGCTGAAAAACGGGGATACAGATACATTTCAGACGGAAGGTCCCGGGCCTGGGAATTGCCCGCATCGATGTTGACGGAGCCGGTTCCCAAAAAATAGAGCCCATCCTCGTAGCCATAGAATCCCGGGTCCGTTCCCGTTAATGTGCCTCCCAGTTTTGCCCGGACGGCAACACGAGTGCTAACCCAATTGTTGGTTCCCCGGACCATGGCCTCGGCTTCACGACTCTTGTCATGGTGAACCAGGGTGGTATTTTTCCCCGGATCTGCAGCATAAAAAATATTATTATCCAGAATCATCATGTCCCGCCGGAGGCCAAAGGGATCGCTCAGGAATAAAAAGGACCGGGAGGGCGCCCGGGTGGGAATGATAAAGGTATTGTTCACCAGCCGGGCCGTGGCCCCGCCCCGGGTGGCACAGAGGGGAAAACACTTTTCCTTTTTCTCCCCCCCAAAAAGCATGAGGATGAATCGATTCACGGCAAAGGGGCTTTTTACCACCACATTGCCGACCAGGGTGGCGTTTTGGGGCGTTTCTTCCTTATTCTGCCCCATGAAATCCAACTCATAGTTCCCATTGTCATGGATATAATTATAGGCAAACAGGGTATCAGATCCCCTGTCCTTATATCCATTGCCCCCATTGTGGTGGATGTGGTTGTACCTGATGGTCATGCCCCTGGCACAAAGGTAATGGCCATGGTGATGGCCGCCTCCGTAATACCCGTTATAGGCGATTTCGCAATTTTCCTGGCGATACTTCTCCCCGTAATGGGTCACAAAAATCCCGTTCCCATTGTGGTGGGCATAGACATCCCTCACCGTGATATGCCTCCCCCGGACCACATAGATAGCGGATGCATTACTGGTAAAACCGCATTCCCGGGACGCATCTTTGATTTCCAGATTTTCAATGACAATGTGATCGGAAAATTGTTTCCCCGGTCCAATGGCAATCATCCCCCTCCCGTATCCGGCCAATCCCTTGACGCCGCTGGCATCCAGAATGGGCCGGGGTTTTCCGTCCCCTCGGATGGTGATGGGCTTTTCCCGGGTACCGCTCACTCCCTTGCGGACATCGAAGGTCTGGTAATGGCGGCCCGGGCCAAATACGATTTCATCCCCGGGCCGGGCATGGTCAATGGCCTTTTGGGCAGCATAAACCGTGATGTTGCCGGAGGAATCCAGGGTATCCTCATATTGAATCTGCCTTCCCTTGCTGAATCGCCAGACACTGTTCCAGGGAAGGATACTGGTGGTTTTTCCCGGCAATTCCCGGGGACGGGTTTCATTGCTGTCATAGGTCAAAACCAATTGGGGACGCCAGTCCCGACGCCCCTCACGTGTCACAAAACAAGGCCTCATATCCGACTGCACCTTTCCGGTGATGCCCACCTGGAAGGATGCACGCCCATCCCCCTGCCGGGTAACAAAGGGGGTCACATCAAAAATATTCCACCCCATCCGCACCCCTTGTTGGGTCGTGATATAATTCGTGGCCTTTGGAGCGCCCAGGGGAATCATGGTTCTTTCATCCCAGGAATCATCGGCAACCCCATGGATCTGGGTGGCCATGGCCATTATTTTTTCCCGGTGCCGCTCAACAAATCGTTTTGAATAATACCGATTATAGAGGCGAAGGCTGGCCCGGCTGATTTTATCCAGGTCCAATCCGGACAAATCAAAGCGAAAATATCCATAACCATGCCAGATATTCTCCGTTGGATTCCCCACGGGCATGGCGCCGGCGGTGTTCCGGAAATAAAAATCCACATCAAATTTCCCCAGGGTCTTATCGGCCACGCTTCGATATCCATCGGCTTCGGGATATAACACAATGGTTTGAAAGGCATGGGCAACCGCCATGGCCCCCAGGCAGAAAATCAGAACAATGGCCCCTTTGAGAATGATCCTTTGAAAATTACCTATTTTCCCCATGATTCCCCCGAATAAATCAGACAGCAGATGAAATTACGCTTGGATGGCAGATGCTGAAGCAAGCCAGTGGCCTATCCCTTGGCATATGGCCAGTCCATTGGCATATGGCCGCCCCAACGGCATGGGATGATATACCCAATATCCGGCTCCGGATAAAGCAAATTGTGGAATGGGGTTAGGGATCTTCCCGGCTGGAAATGCCGGCTTCCAATGGAATCCTGAATTCAACAAGCGTTGGGTAAAATTCCCCCCTGCTCTCCCCTGGACTGGAAACCAAGGCAAAAAAAATGGGATGCCCCCTCAAAAAAGAGGAGCATCCCAAGGTAAAAATTTCAGATGAACGGAGCTTAGATCCGGGTGGTATTCCACCCCCCGCCCAGGGCCCTGAACAATTGGATCAGGGCAATCTGCCGCTGGGTCCGGGTCTGGATCAGGGTGATCTGGTTGGCAAAATCCGTCCGCTGGGCATCCAGGTACCGCAGGTGGCTGTCCACCCCCTGCTCATACCGTAACCGGGCCAATTCCAAAGATCTGGCACTGGAGGCAGCCAGGGCCGACCGGGAGGATTCCTCCTCCTTCAAGGTGTCCCTGGAAGCAAGGGCATCCGCCACTTCCCGGAATGCCGTCTGGATGGCCTTTTCATATTCGGCCACGGCCATCTCCTTGCGAACCTGGGCCAGTTCCAATGAGGCCTGGTTCCGATCATTGTCAAAAATGGGCAAGGACAATTGGGGCAGAAACTGCCAGGTCAAGGCGGAGGAATTGAACAGATTGGACAGATCCGAGCTGGATGCCCCCCCCAGGCCGGTCAGACTGATCCGGGGAAAAAAGGCGGCACGGGCTGCGCCAATTTCCGCATTCCGGGCCCGGAGCTTATGCTCGGCCGACTGGATATCCGGCCGCCTCAGGAGCAATTCCGAGGGCAATCCCGCCCGGATTTCCTCCAGAAGAACAGCCTGATTTTCCTGTCCCGTGAAGACATTCAGCTTCCTGCCCACCAACAGGGTCAGGGCGTTGTCGGCCTGGGCCAGTTCCCGTTCCATGGAATTAAGATCGGCACGGGCCTGTTCGGTGAGGCTCAAGGATTCCTGGTAATCCAGATCCGAAGCATTCCCAAACTCCCGGCGCTGGGCCATGAGGGCCAGGCCGGTGGCCCGGGTGGCCAGGGTTTTACGGGTGAGGTCGTATTGTTCCTGGGCGCCCACACGGCGAAGATAGGCCTGGGTGACTTCGGAAATCAGGGTAATCCGGGCGGTGTTGGCCGCCGCCTCCGTGGCCAGGTATTCCTGGAGTGCGGATTCGGACAGATTCTTCACCCGGCCCCAGAAATCCAATTCAAAGGCACTCAGCCCCAGGTTGCTCTGGTAGGTGGCAGAGGTTTCAGCACTCCCGGTGCCCGAAGTGTCCCCGGAAACCCGCTGGCGTCCGGCGGTGAGTCCCAGGTTCACGTTGGGAAGCCGGTCACTGTCTTCAATCCGATACTGGGACCGGGCCGCTTGTACATTGAGCAGGGCCTGGCGCAGATCCCGATTTTCCTCCAGGGCCACCTCAATGACCCGTCTCAGGGTGGGATCCTGGATAAATTCCTGCCATTCCAATTGGGAAACCGTGGCACCGTTGACTGCCTTGGAATCCACTTCCTGTCCATAGGAGCCGGGTACCGGAGCCTGGGGCGTCACATGGGTCGGAGCCAGGGAACAGCCGGAAATCAAAAGACTGCCCCCCACCCCCAAAAGAACGAGAGATTTAACACATGATAACATTTTCAATTTCATATCAACTCCTGCTAGGCAGCCTTCTTGGCCATGCCGGATTTTTTCCTGCGGAACAGGGAAAGAACCCAGACAAAGAAAATGGGGGCAAACATTACACCCAAAATCGTGGCTGCGATCATTCCGCCCATAACCCCGATACCGATGGCCTGCTGACTGGCCGCACCGGCCCCCGTGGCCTTGGCCAGGGGCAGAACCCCCAGAATAAAGGCCATGGAGGTCATGATGATGGGGCGAAACCGGGTCCTGGCGGCCTGGATGGCCGCTTCAACAACGCCCATGCCGTCGGCCATGAGTTCCCGGGCAAATTCGGCAATCAAAATGGCGTTCTTGGCAGATAGACCGATGATGGTAATCAAACCAACCTTAAAATAAACGTCATTGGCCATGTTCATTCCCAATACGGCCAGCACCGATCCCAGTGCCCCGATGGGCACAATGAGCATGACGGCAAAGGGAATGGACCAGCTTTCATAGAGGGCCACCAAAAGAAGGAAGACCACGATGAGTGCCAGGGCAAAAAGCTTGGGTGCCTGGGCTCCGGCGTATTTTTCCTGGTAGGAGAGACCGGTCCATTCGTAACCGACGCCCTTGGGCATTTCCCCCATGATGCGCTCAATCTCGGCCATGGCCTCCCCCGTACTATGTCCGGGTGCGGGACTGCCGTTGACCTTAAAGGCAGGAAAACCGTTGTACCGGGCGATCTGCACCGGTCCGCTCTCCCAGCTCACCCGGGCAAATGCCTTAAGGGGAACCTGGTCACCGTGGATATTGGGCACGTAGAGATGGTTCAAACTTTCCGGGGTCACCCGGTGTTCGGCATCGGCCTGGACAATGACACGCTGAACCCGGCCGGCATTTACAAATTCATTGATCAACTGGGAGCCAAAGGCCGTGGAAAGCACGGTGGAGATGCTGTTAAAGCTGAGACCAAGCGTTTCCGCCTTTTCCCGATCAATGTCCACCCGAAGCTGGGGTGCATCCGGAAGCCCTTCCATGTAAGCAAAGGCAATAACAGGGGAAGCATTGGCTTCCTGGAGCAATTTGCCCAAAGACTGGCCCAGGATCTGCCGTCCCACACCAGCCCGGTCCTGGAGGCGTACGGAAAAACCACCCGCATTCCCCAGGCCGTCCACCGGTGCCGGGTTCACGGCAAATACGGTGCCGTCCTTTGTCCCGTAAAGGGACTGGTTGGCCAAGGCAATCTCATTGTCCACGGATTGTTCCGGAGTTCTCAGGGACCAATCCTTGAGTGTGGGAAAGCCAATGGCGGCATTCTGTCCACTGCCCGAAAAACTGAAACCAATAACCGATATGACATTGGCCATGGCCTCACGGCCCAGGAGGTAATCGGCTGTATTCTTGGAAACTTCCAGGGTTCTGGAATGGGTCGCTCCAGGGGGCAGCTGGATGGAAACAAACATATTCCCCTGGTCTTCATTGGGCACAAAGGATTCGGGCAGCCGCACATAGGTATATCCCAGGACGCCCAAGATCAATCCATAGATGAGCATGAACCGCCATGTTCTGCGCACGGTGTGGGCGGTTAAGGCTCCGAATTTTTCCGTAATCCAGCCAAATACCCGGTTAAACCAACCGAAAAAACCTTTTTTCTCGTGGTGCTCTCCCTTGGCAATGGGTTTAAGGATACTGCCGCATAGGGCCGGTGTCAGGGTCAAAGCCAGGAAACCGGAAATCACAATGGAAACGGCCACAGACATGGAAAACTGACGGTAGATAACCCCGACGGAGCCATCCATGAATGCCAGGGGAAGGAATACGGCCGCCAGAACCAGGGTGATACCGATTACCGCACCGGAAATCTGTCCCATGGCTTTGGAGGTGGCCTCCTTGGGCGGCAGTCCCTCTTCGGCCATGGTCCGTTCCACGTTCTCCACCACAACAATGGCGTCGTCCACCAGAATACCAATGGCCAAAACCATGCCGAACATGGTCATCATGTTTACGGAAAAGCCCAACACCGACATCATTGCAAAGGTGCCCAGGATACAGACGGGCACAACAATGGTGGGAATCAGGGTA
>JAKSBM010000681.1 GCA_022361135.1 Desulfobacterales bacterium
GGGGGGGCCGCCCCTGGTCAAGGCCGCCACGGGCGAGGATGTCTCTGCCGATGAACTGGGCGGGGCCGATGTCCACACCAGTATCAGCGGCACGGCCGACTATGCCGTGGACTCCGAGGCCGAGGGCATTGCCCTGGTCCGGGAAATCGTCTCCACCTTCCCCAAGGAGCCCAAGCAGGCCCTGGAGCGCCGGGAGCCCGAGGAACCCTACTACGACACCAAAGAACTCGACGGCATCATCCCCGATGATGTGAAAAAGCAATTTGACATGCGGGAGGTCATGGCACGGATCCTGGACGGGAGCCGCTTCCATGAATTCAAGCCCGCCTATGGGACCACGGCGGTGTGCGGATTCGGATATCTCTATGGCTGGAAGATCGGGATCATCGGGAACAATGGGGTGCTGTTTTCCGACAGCGCCCAGAAATGCACCCAGTTCATGCAGCTGTGCAACCGGGACCGGGTCCCCATCCTCTTCCTCCAGAACATCACCGGCTTCATGATCGGGAAGGAATACGAGCACGGGGGCATCACCAAGGACGGGGCCAAGATGCTCATGGTCCAGTCCAACCTGGATGTGCCCAAGCTCACCCTCATGACCAATGGGAGCTTCGGGGCCGGGAACTATGCCATGTGCGGCCGTTCCTACGATGCCCGCTTCCTCTTTTCCTGGCCCAATTCCCAGATATCGGTCATGGGGGAGGACCAGGCCATCAAGACCCTGACCCAGATCCAGGTGAAGTCCCTCTCCCGCAGGGGGGAAACCCTGGACGATAAGGATGTGGAAGCCATTGCCCGGGACATTGCCCGGGATTACCAGGAAAAAAGCGGGGCCTATTATTCCACCTCGGAATTGTGGGACGACGGGATCATTGATCCGGCCGACACCCGGAAGGTCCTGGGCATGGCCCTGTCCGCAGCATTGAACACGGAATACCAACAGAGCCCCAACGGGGTCCTGCGCATATGAGATAAAGGGAAAATAGAGAATACCACGGAAGGCCATTCAAAACGCAAATCACATAGACATGGGTGGACCCGGATATCCCACGGCATGGATTGTCCCGGCAAATGGATAAAGGAAGATTCCCTTTATCTTTTCCGGGCAAGGGCCGTGGGATATGGGGGCCCATGGGAGGTGAACCATGGATTTTGAGCTGAATCGTGAACAGAAAATGATTGTAAAGGCCGTGAAGGATTTCATGGGCAAGGAAGTGGCCCCCATGGCCGAAGAGCTGGACCGCACCGGCCATTTCCCCCGGGAGATCTGGGATGCCATGGGAGACATGGGCCTCATGGGCATCGGCATCCCCGAGGAATACGGGGGCACGGGCATGGATAAATTCACCTTTACCCTGGTGGCCCAGCACATGGCCCGGGTCTGCCCGGGCCTGGCCCTCTCCTATGTGGCCCACACCAACCTCTGCGCCCACAACATCGCCCAC
>JAKSBM010000482.1 GCA_022361135.1 Desulfobacterales bacterium
CAACAACGATTCACATTGGGTATAAAAAGAAAACACCGGGCTTTCTATAACTTTAGATTGCCCGGTGTTTTCAGTGCTTTTGAAAATGTTCTATCCGACGTCATCGCCTATAAGATACATATCCGTTTCTTGCACCCATATGGATGCAGGAAAAGAATCGGGAATCAGGAAATCCCATTTTCCGGCTTTTCGATTTCCGATTTTACCATGTGGCGCCGGGTGGCGGTGCGGTATTTAAAGAAATCTTTGCTTTCCAGGGGCGGCAGCTCCGATCCCTTGGCCGGGGTCAGGGGCCGGATGACAAAGGGATGGGTTTTGGAGCCTGTGGCTTCTGCGGCCAGGGCCGCCGCTTCTCCGGCTTCCTCCGGGGTGAGGTAACGCAGGGTGCCGTCGGCCTCCCGGATGGGGGAGATGGGCAGGATCAGGGTGTAATCCTTGGCCTTGGGCAGCAGGGCCAGGCTCTGTTCCAGGTCCTTGGGGGGCATGGGTTTGCCCGTGATCCGGGGGTAGACCGGTGTGGGGCCCAGGAGCTGGAAATCCAGCTGGGTGATGTAGCCCCGGTCCAGGAGGCGTTCCAGGAATCCGGGGTGGTTGCCGTGGGTGACCACCCGGGTTTTCAGGCCATGGGCCGTGAGCCGGGCCATGAGGTCGAAGAAGGATTCCAGGATATCGCATTCCGCAGGGACCAGGCTTAGGCCGTTGACCCAGCCGGGATCGGCCTGGGCCCGGGTGACAAATCCGTGGAAGAGCAGGTTTTTATCCATGGCAAAGGCCAGGATGGGGCCCAGCCCTTGGTAAATCCCGCCCTCTTTCTCCAGGACCGGGAATTCCACCCCGTCCTTGCTCCTGAAGATCTGCTTCCGGTTTTCCTTGTAAAAGGTTTTAAAAACGTCTTTACCTTCCTCCCGGATATTCCACTCTTCGTAATTTATTCCCTCCTTTTTCAGGACGGTTTTCACGATTTCGCAGCGGTGGCATCCGGTGGCGGTGAATAATTTGGCTGTCATGGTATTTTCCTTTGGGATCAATGGCCCAGGTCATCGTCGGTGTCGGACACCACACACAGGGCCGAGGAGCTCTGGTAGGGTTGGGTGCCGGCAACCATGGTTTCTGTTTTGGCCCCTGAAGGGCTGGCTCCGGGCATGCGGAATTCCGTTACTTTGACCGGTTCAATGGCCACTTCTTCGGGTTTGGGTTCCTGGGGAATCCATTCGTAGGGGTAGCGGTAGGCCCGGTAGACCATGTTCATTTTAAAGGATTCTCCCCAATAGGGGCTGATGTATTCCCAGACCAGTTCGTGTCCGGCGGTGACTTCAAAGATCCGCCCCCCGCCCCCTTCGGTGATCAGGGTGTTGCCGTTGGGCAGACGCTGGGCTGAAGAGATGAAGGGGCTGTAGAAGCGGTTGGAGTCCGTGGGATGGACCAGGCCGGCTTCGTGGGGGGTGTACTGCCAGACGATTTTCAGGGTGATGGGATCAAATTCCAGGATCCGGGAATAGTCCCGCAGGGCATTCTTGGTGCCCTTGGGGCTGCCCGGGTTGGGGTTGCCGTAGCCGGCCCATCCCCCATTGTCAAAGACCAGGATGTTGCCCGCACCGGGAAGACCCGCGGGAATCATGTGGGCGTGGTGCTGGCCGATGATCCATCCCAGGGAGGCTTCCGGGGTGTAGTCGTAATCCGGGCCCACCTTCCAGACCACTTCACCGGTTTCCTTGGAAATGATGAAGATGATATTGGTTTCCCGGCCGTCGGCGATGATATTGTCCGGGTGGAAGCGTTCGTCTCCGGCATCATACCATTTGTTGGGTCCCAGGACGGACATGGAGTTGATGTGCATCCAGTCCCCCATGCCGCCCCCGCAGGGCCGCATGTTGGGGTCCCGGGACAGGACGTTCTTGGATTCTTCCCGGAAGCCGAATTCGTGGAAATGCTCGGAGCAGATCCATTCCCAGATGATATTGCCCTCCCAGTCCACCTCGTAGATGACGTCGTCCAGCAGATTTTTGTCGCTGATATCCTTGCAGACCACATTCTTATGGCCCAGGATCAGGGTG
>JAKSBM010000393.1 GCA_022361135.1 Desulfobacterales bacterium
ATCCGTTCCGGTTCCGGGCGCAGTGCTGCCGTTTTCCTCCACATGGGTGATGTGGATGGTGAGTCCGGCATCCTTGGTCTTTTCTTCCAGGGTCTGCTTGAGATCGGTGCGGGTCAAGCCTTCCGGGGGCTGGCCAAGGAAAAAACCGGCAAACTGGTTCTGGAGAATCATCTGGTTGACATTCTCCAGATTGCAGTCGCATTGAAAAAGGATATGGGAGATCTGGGCGATGATACCCGGCTTATCCTTGGCCAGTACCGTGATGATGAGTTTTTGCATATCAGTTTCAGCTTTCAGATATGGGTTCAGCCGGCTTAAGGCTTAACTTCCATTGCATCCCTTAGCTCGGCAATGGTTTTTTTGTAATCCGGGGTGTTGAAGATGGCGGATCCGGCAACGAAGTTGGTGGCACCGGCCTGGTGGACCTTCTGGATGGTGGAGGTATTTACACCGCCGTCCACCTGGATGATGGCTTCGGGATTGATTTCCGCCAGCATTTCGGAAAGCATGGAGATCTTTTCCAGACTGGATTCAATGAATTTCTGGCCGCCGAAACCGGGGTTGACGCTCATGACCAGGATGAAATCCAGCTCTTCCAATACCCACTCAACTGCGGACGGTGGGGTGGCGGGGTTCAGGGCCACACCGGCTTTCACGCCCAGGCTTTTGATGAGCTGGATGCTTCTGTGTAGATGGGTGCAGGCTTCTGCGTGGACGGAGATGTAGTCGGCGCCGGCCTTGGCAAATTCGGGGATGATCAGGTCCGGGGTTTCGATCATGAGATGGACATCCAGGGGCAGGTCAGTGGCCCGTTTGCATGCCTCTACGATGATGGGGCCGTATGTAATGTTGGGAACAAACTGGCCGTCCATGACGTCGATGTGGATCCAGTCGGCTCCGGCTTCTTCTACGGCTTTAACTTCGTCACCCAGGCGGGTGAAATCAGCGGACAAAATAGATGGGGCGATTAATCCCATGGTTGCTTCTCCTCTTCATTGTCGGTGCTGTGTCCACCAACAATGGGGGTTGGGGTGGAAAATTGAGTACTTTATGTTGATTCGATTCGGGAATCAAGAGATGAATAGCATTTTTTTGACTTTAAGTCATGGAATCCCCAGAGATTTTATCCCGGATTCGTCCGGGCAATTTGCCCCCAATAACTGGAAAATATTGATATGGAAGGAGGCCCGGCTTTTTTTAAATTTTTGTCGTCGTAAATTGTTCCCCGGCGGGCGAAATGCCTTCACCCGGTCTGCTGGGCAGCAGAATGGGGTGCGGAAAAACGATGCAGTTTTCCATTCTGTGCCTTGCAGACCTGGTAAATTTGTTTCGTGTAATATCCGGGTTATTTATCCCTGGGGATGCGACGAAGACGTGCGGCGAAAAAACCGTCCATGTGGGCGGCGTTGGGGTAGGTCTTGAAATGATGGTTGGGCATGGGAATGCCTTCCTTCACCGGGGTGGCTTTTTCCAGGCAGAATTGGGTGTCCAATTCGTAGTCCTTCCGTTTGGACAGGAAGGCCTGAATCACTTCTTCATTTTCTTCGGGCTCACAGGAGCAGACGGCAAACACCAGTATTCCACCGGGGTTCACCAGGTTGGCTGCGGCGTTGAGGAGTTTTTTCTGTTGTCCTGACAATCGTTGGATGTCGCCGAGGCTTCGCTTCCATTTGGTGTCTGGGTTGCGGCGCATGACCCCCAGTCCGGTGCAGGGGGCATCAATGAGAACCCGGTCAAAGAATCCGGAGAAGTCTTTGATCTGTGCCTTGCGAAGATTGTAGGACTGGGTTTGGATGATGGAGATTCCCAGTCGTTTGGCTTCGGCCCTAAGGCTGGTGAGTTTTCTGCCGTCCAGGTCCAGGGCGGTGAGTGTGCCCTGGTTTTCCATGAGCTGGGCCATGTGGGCGGACTTGCCCCCCAGTCCGGCACAGGCATCCAGGATGTTTTCCCCGGGCTGGGGATCGAGGATGAGGCTGACCAGTTGGGCGGCTTCGTCCTGGACCTGGAACCATCCTTTGCCATAGCCCGGGATCTGATCCACGGCGCCGGGTGTCTTCAGATGGAGGGCATGGGGGCTGTGCCGTGCCGGTTCCACCTGGTAACCTGCCCGCTGGAGCCGGCTAATGAATTCATCGGTCTGGATCTTGAGTTCGTTGACCCTCAGGGTGAGGAGCGGTATCTGGTTGATCTGCTTGCACAGGCTTTGGGTATTTTCAAGTCCATGGGTTTTCATCCATCGTTGGATCAACCAGAGCGGTAGGGATTGGTCCAGGCTGATATATTCGTCCGGCTGCTCTTCCAGGGACGGCAATTCCGGAAGGGGGGCTTTAAATGCCGCCCTGAGAATGGCATTAACGAAGCCCGAGGACCTTTGTCCGGCCTTTCTTTTGGCCAACTCCACACTGGTGTTGATGGCGGCAAAATCCGGGATGCGATCCATGAAAAATTTTTGGAACAATCCCAAGCGCAGGGTATTGATCACGGCGGGGCTGATTTTTTCAAATGGGGTTTTTGAAAATTTTCGGATGATCTGGTCCAGCCGGGCCCGGTTGCGCAGAATTCCAAAAACCAGGGCATGGGTGAGGTTGCGGTCCTTTTGTGACAGGGTGGATAGGGCATCTTCGGCGTCGCCCAGGCTTTTGTCCAGGGTACAATTCTTTTTTTCACAGCGCTGGAGGATTTCCAGCGCTGTTCTTCTTGCATCGTGCTTCATTATTCAAACCGGGAAGGGGTGTCGATTTTATGTCCCCGAAGGAAGGCATCGGCAGCCATGCGTTTGCCCGAGCTGCCCATGAGGGAGGTGATACAGACGCTGCCGTTGTTTACGGCCACATGGATTCCCTGGGTGTCGCATTTAAAAATGGTACCGGGATCCATGTCCGAAGGGGTTTCAGACTGGGGTTTCACCTGGAAAATTTTGAACCGTTTGCCGTCGAGCTGGGTAAAGGCGCCGGGCCAGGGGGTCATGGCATTGATGTGGGCCCGGACTTCATCCGGGGTTTTGTCCCAGTTGATGCGACCATCCTGTTTTTTGAGCATGCCCACGTAGGTGGCCTGGTCGTGGTCCTGGGGCACCGGGGTGAGTTGTCCTCCATTGATTGCATCCAGGGTTTTGACAATGAGTTCTCCGCCCATTTGGGAAAGGCGGTCATGGAGCTGGGATGCGGTTTCGTCGGGATCCAGGGGTTGGGAATCCATGAGCAGGATATCCCCGGCATCCATGGCCTTGGCCATGACCATGGTGGTCACGCCGGCATCCTTGTCCATGTTGAGGACCGCTGCCTGTATGGGCGCTGCTCCCCGGTATTTGGGCAGGAGGGATGCGTGGATGTTGATGGGGTATTTCCTGGGGATATCCAGAATCCGTTGGGAGAGAAGCTGACCAAATGCCACCACAACGAAATAATCCGGGTTAAGTTGGCCCAGGGTCTCAAAGCCTTCGTCGGTGTTGATCTTTTCGGGTTGGAAGACGGGGAGGCCCAGTTCAAGGGCGGCTTCCTTCACCGGAGAAAAGGCCAGCTTTTTCCCTCGCCCCTTGGGGCGATCGGGCTGGGTGACCACCAGGCTGATGTTCAAATCCTCCCGGGCGGCCAGGGCCCTGAGGGGAGGGACGGAAAAGTCCGGGGTTCCCATGAAAATGATATTGGTTTTCTGGATCACTTTTTCTCTTTCATCTGTTTTTTCAGACGTTTTTTGTACATGGCGCGTTTCAGGCTTGAAATGCGGTCGATGAAAAGGACACCGTCCAGGTGATCGGATTCATGCTGCATGATCACGGCCAGAAGCCCGTCCGCATCAAATTCCATTTCGTTGCCGTCGATGTCCATGGCACGAACCGTTACGCTTTCGGCCCGTTTTACATCGGCCCGGTATTCCACAACGCTGAGGCAGCCTTCGTTTTCCGAGACGAAACTTCCACGTTTTTCAATGATTTCAGGATTGATGAGTACGGTAAAGCTTTGCTCGTCGCCATCGTATTCCGGATCGGCCGCATGGGTATCATAAACAAAGAGGCGCTTGTTCACTCCAACCTGGGGGGCGGCCAGGCCAACGCCGGACTCGGCAAACATGGTTTCGCCCATGTCGTCAATGAGTTGCCTCAGTTCCTCGTCGATCTCTTCCACCCTGGCAGACGGTTCTGACAGGGATTTGGTTGGATAGGTTACGATTTTTAATACAGCCATTTTAGCTTAATATTTCCTTTGCTTTCGTTATGTCTTCCTGGATCTGGGATGCCAGCTCTTCAATGCTTGAAAATTTGGTTTCATCCCTCAGCCGTTCCACCATGTTTACACGGATGCGGCTTCCGTAAAGGTCTTTGTCAAAATCAAGGATGTGCACCTCAATGGTGAACATTTCGTCCCCAAATGTGGGGGAAAACCCAATGTTGGCAACGCCCTTGTACGGGCCGTGATCGGTTTCCACGGTAACGGCATATACTCCCAGTTTGGGGCAGAGCTCGTCGTGGAGTTTGATGTTTGCAGTGGGAAAACCCAGCTGGCTTCCTCCCCGTTCGCGGCCTTTTATCACCTTACCACGGATCTGATAATACCGGCCAAGGTATTTTTTCGCCCGGGCCACATCGCCGGCCATGACGGTTTCCCGAATCCGGGTGGATGAGATTCGCTGCTCAGTGGTGTCCGTGTCATTGATCCAGGAGGCCACAACGGTTTCAAATCCCAGGCTTTTACCTTCTTCCTTCAGGGTTTCAATGTTCCCACTTCTGTTTTTGCCAAAGGTGTTGTCCGGTCCGATGACGATGCATTTCATCCCAATGGTGTTGACCAGGATATCTTTAATAAAAGCCTGTGCGGAAAGGTCGGCCAGTTCCTTGGTAAAGGGCAGGCAGATTAAAACGTCGATTCCAGAAGCTTCTATGAGTTCTATTTTTTGATCTTTGCGGGTGATCAGGGGAGGGCTTGAAATACCCAATGCCCTCAGGGGGTGGGGGTCGAAGGTGATGGCGATGGATGTGCCCGACAGCGCTTTCGCCTTTTCCTTGACCTGGGATATCAGGGCTTGGTGTCCTTTGTGGACGCCATCAAAATTGCCCATGGTAACAACAGCGTTTGGGTAAACGTTGCTGATCTGCTCCAGATTTGTGATTAATTCCATATTTTCCCTACATTCGGAATAAATGTTCTTGACAATGCGCACAAACAAATATATATACCCTAACCATCGTTGCGACGCAATCATTATTATTGCTTGCAGCGTGGACACAGAAAGTATGCCGAAGTGGCGGAATTGGTAGACGCACTAGTTTCAGGGACTAGCGAGCGCACGCTTGTGGGAGTTCGAATCTCCCCTTCGGCACCACCTTCAGAGCTCCTATGCCGAAGTGGTGGAATTGGTAGACACGCTAGATTTAGGATCTAGTGCCGCAAGGCGTGGAGGTTCAAGCCCTCTCTTCGGTACCATCAATATGGACGGACATTTCACGAGTTTCAGACTCAGGTTGAATTGTCCGTTTTTTCGTTTTGGGTAACATCTTCCTTAAATAAACCGTTCTATATATTCATCCCCACGTTTTCCCCAAGAACAAAGGCTTCTACATTTTGCTCTCTTTTTTTTTCATTCACGGTGTTGTGCCGATTATAAATATTTTCCAGGTGGAGTGCCCTGTGATTCATGGTCGCCTTGTTGTGTCTTTTTGATCTGTGCATGGTGGTGTTAGGGAGGGGGCAGGCAATAGGGCCTTACTCCACCCTATTATTACTGTTGGAGCACCTCTTTGCAGGTTTTTCAAGAAGCTGTCCCAGATGCTTTTCTGCGGCTTTCTTTTGTCCAAGGGCCATGATTCCCCAGTCGTCCGCTTTTTTTGGGGCGGAGCTGTGGAAGGCCATTTCCCCCACATTAAGGTGATCCTTTTTCATCGATAGTTTGGGGGGCTTTTGACTTTGCGCAGAGGTGTGCTCTTGTTGGATGTCCATGGAAGGATCCATGGCTTTTACACTATGCCGTTGGTGGTGGCATTTTTTTTAGGGGAGGGGGGGCGGGGAATTGGGTCAGGCAACAATGTCCAAGATGGTGCCGACCATTTCGTCCTGTGACTTGATGACCTTTGCATTGGCATCAAATCCATTCTGGGCATTTATCTGGTGGGTCATTTCTTCTGCAATGTCTGTGTTTGATAATTCTTTGGTGCCGTTGTCCGTTTGGGTGGGATCTATGATTTTGGGGCCGGGGGTGGATGTCTTTTGGGTGACGGTGTCGACTCCGTTGGGGGTGCCTTCAACATTCCGGGTCCGCGATGCTTTAAAATCGTCGGTCAAAGCATTTGCAACATTGTTGGCCGATGTTTGAACCTGTTTTGAAAAGGCGTCAAGTGCGGATGTATTGGTGTGGATATTTGTTACCATATCGGTTATATCTCCTTGAAGGATTTTAAGTCCGTAAATTTATACAGCAAAAAGTGTGCTAATTTGGTTTTCCCTTTAAATAAAGGGATTAATGGTTCGATGGTTGTGGAAAATGCCAAAAATTGTCAGGGGTTTTGACAAAAATGGGCCTTTGCCCCGTGGAAATCCAAGGCAGGGTAGTGGATTGAAAACCGTAAGCGAGCGCTGGAGGTGGATGTGTTTAATTTAAATGATACAATAATGGTTTTGGTTGATGTACAGGGGCAATTGGCCCAGGTGGTGTCCGGTAAGGATGATCTTCATCGCTCCCTCGAGGTCTTGGTTCGGGGAATGAAGGCGCTGGATGTTCCATTGATCTGGATGGAGCAAATTCCCTCCAAGCTGGGGCCTACCATTGAGGTCCTTTCCCGCCACCTGGGTGATGAAACACCCATTGCCAAAAATTCGTTTTCCTGCTGTGGGGAACCCGGGTTCATGGCTGCACTGAAAAAATCAGGAAAAAGTCAGGTCGTTCTGGCCGGCATTGAATCCCATATTTGCGTCTTTCAGACCGCCCATGATCTTATTCAGAAGGGGTATCAGGTTCAGGTGGTTTCCGATTGTGTTTCTTCCAGGACCGAGGTCAATAAAAATGTCGGGCTTGAACGAATCCGCAGTCTGGGGGGGGAGATCACAAGTGTGGAAATGCTCTTCTTCGAATTAATGCGGGACACGGACTGTTCAGGGTTTAGGGATATTGTAAAGCTGATTAAGTAGGTGGTTTCAGGCCCAGGTCTGGAAGGTGGGATCTGTGTCTTCGGGAAGTTCCGATATTTCTATGTAGGGGAGATCGGATTTGGGTTGGGCCGTGAGGCCGGCTTCCGTGGTTTTGGTTTCCTGTGCGGCCCTCAGGATTGCCAGCTCCGCCATGGCCTTTGCCGTATGGGCGGATGCGTTTGCTGCAACTTTCTGGTCCTGGGATGAGGGGGATGCCGGGGCCAGGGCCGCGGCTTTAACCTGGTTCATTTTCTGGATGGTGGCTTCGGGATCTCCGGGGACCGGGGCTGCATCGATGCGGACCTCGCCGGCCACGGCATAGTTGTTCCCATCCGGGCCCTTTTGGTAGCTGAATGTTGCCCCCGATGCAATCAGTCCTCCTCCCGCCGCCACATGGGCCATTTCATGCTGCCTGACCTCGGCGTCAGCCTTTTTCAGCTCTTCAACCAATCGAACTTCTTCCTCTGTTAAACTTTGAATTTGCTGGGGGGCCGGAGTCTCTTGTTTGCTTTGGTCGGATTGTGCGGGGTCTGACGGGGGGATGTTTTTCTGATCCGGGGGCGTGTTTTTCCGAACCTGGGGCTGTACGGGCTCTGGTTGGGTGGGATTAAATTCCGGGAAGAATCTGTTTGTTTGGATTTGCATGGTCAATGCGCTCTTCAAAATTAAAGAAATCTACAATGAATCATACGGCTTAAAATTTGTGTTTGCAAGGGGATTGATTGGACGGGTGGGTTTTTCGTCAGGGGCATAAAGCTAAGGAATTGACACATTTTCCCGTCTGGTATATGTTAACAAGATTCGTTTTTGGATTAAATCCTAGAATGAGAACTGGTTGACAATAAATGATGGTACGTCCAATTGCAAGGATAATCTGATGACTCGAAACGCAACCGTTTCCAGAAGAACAAAAGAAACAGAAATCGATATCCGGTTGGATTTAGATGGGACCGGTCAGGCCGATGTCTCCACGGGGATTCCCTTTTTCGACCACATGCTTACGGCATTTACCGTACATGGTCAATTTGATTTGACCGTGAAAGCTGTCGGGGATCTGGACGTGGATTTCCACCATACGGTTGAGGATGTTGGGTTGGTTTTGGGCCAGGCCCTGTTTGATGCCCTTGGGGAAAAAAAGGGGATTCACAGATTTGGTGATGCATGTGTCCCCATGGACGAAGCGCTGTCCCGGGTAACAATTGATTTGTCCAATCGTCCCTATCTTGTCTACCACATTCCGGAGAACTTAAGGTCCGGCGGACCCTTTGACATCTATTTGGCCAAGGAATTTTTCCAGGCTTTTTCCGTGAAGGGCGGGCTGAATTTACATATCAATGCCCATTATGGAATGAATGAGCACCATGTGCTTGAATCCATTTTCAAGGCCATGGGGCGGGCTTTAAATGCGGCCAGTCGTCCCAATGAAAATGTTTCCGGAAGCCTTTCCAGTAAGGGCAGTCTGTAAGTCCAGATTTTTGATTATTACCCAATAGTTCAAACCATTTTATATATTAAGGCAGAGCCACCCTCTGGTGCCGTCGTCTTTGACACGGCCCGTTGGCGGTGGGGGTGGGATTTTCGACCCGTTGGAAGGGAAGTCCGTCCGGGCGAACACTATTATAAAAGGTTTTAAGGGGTTAAATGAGGGGCCATATTTCAGGTGATAATCCCTGTTGACATGGTCTGTTATGGTCTTATTTTAAATGCTTCGTGTAACCTTTAAGCGTTTTTTGGGAGTTAGAACCTGCTGCAATGTACATCCCTGAAGATAAAATTGCTGAAATTTTGAATGCTTCAGATATTGTTGATATTGTCTCAGAATCTGTTATATTGAAAAAATCGGGTAGAAATTTTTTCGGCCTATGTCCCTTCCACGCCGAAAAAACCCCATCATTTTCCGTGAATCCGGATAAACAGATTTTTCATTGCTTTGGGTGCAGCACTGGAGGCAATGCGCTTTCTTTTGTCATGAAGTACCATGGCATTAGCTTTCCAGAAGCCGTTAAAATGGTGGCAAGGAAGTACAATATTGTCATTGAAACCCAGTCTGTTGATCCGGCCAAGCAAAGGGAGATGAAACTCAAAGAATCTTTGTTTCGGCTCAACAAGAGGGCGATGCAATACTTCCAAGACAATTTTAAAAATGATCCTGCAGCCCAGGGGGCCAGATCGTATCTGGCGAAACGGAAGATTTCCATGGAGACCCTGGAAACCTTCGGCCTTGGCTTTTCCCGTGAGGGGTGGGATGGCATGGTGGGCTTCCTGCGCAGGGAAAAGGTGTCCCAGCGGGCGGCTTTGAATTCCGGCCTCATTCTTCCCCGGAAGCAGGGAAATGGGTTTTACGACCGGTTTCGCAATCGGTTGATGTTTCCGATTTTTGACATCAATATGCAGGTGGCCGGTTTTGGTGGACGGGTGATGAATGATGAGCACCCCAAATATATGAACTCGCCGGAAACGCCTGTTTATAACAAAAGCAGGATTCTGTATGGGCTGCACCAATCCAAACAATACTGCCGCAGGGAAGGTGTCGTATATATTGTAGAGGGGTATTTTGATTTTCTATCCCTTTACCAAAATGGTGTGAAAAACAGCGTGGCCAGTTTGGGGACGGCGCTTACGTCGGAGCATGTCCGCATTTTAAAGGGATATGCCAAAACCATGACATTGGTCTTTGACTCCGATGCTGCTGGTATTAATGCGGCCAAGCGGAGCATTAAGATTTTTATGAAGGAAGGGGTGGACACCCGGATCTTGGTTTTGCCCAAGGGGCATGATCCGGATTCCTATGTGGTGGAGTACGGTGCCGATGCCTTTGTGGAAATGGCTTCCAATGCCCAGACCGTGATGCAGTTTCTGCTTAAGGTGGCCATGGAAAGCCACGGCATGTCCGTGGAAGGACGTGTTCGGGTGCTGGAGGATATGAAGTCCCATCTGGCGGTTATCCAGGACAGTGCCCTGAGATCCCTTTACATAAAAGAAATCGCTGAAAAATTAAATATCGATGAGAAGGCGGTCCTGGAAAAGGTTCGCCAGCAATATCATCGGGACAGAACCCAGGCGGCCGGCCCTTTGATGGCTCCGCAGGTTGAAGAAGAGGTTAACGTTCCCCGGGATTCCGACCCCAGGGAACGGCAGGTTTTGTCCATCATGCTGGCCTATCCTGATTTTATCGGAAAAATCATGGATAGCGGTGCATTTGACTATTTTTATTCCGAGCGATATCGGC
>JAKSBM010000311.1 GCA_022361135.1 Desulfobacterales bacterium
AGGAATATCTCCTGGTCCGAGAGGGCTGATAATAGGGTGGGGGTCCCGGAGACGGAGATGGATTCCTCGGCGTTTCCGTTGATGGTGATTTTATGTTCCCCCGAGCTTGTGACCTTGGATTCCACAAAAAGGAGAACCGTGACCAGGATGCCGATGACCCCGGTGAAAACCAATATGCTGATGAGGTAAATCATGGGTTCCTCCTTTCTTACAGGGTGATGCCGGAAAACATCATAAAGGTCATGGCCATGAGGCCGGCGATGATCATGGTGGCCCCAAATCCATCTAACCCCTTGGGAATATCGGCGTAGCGCATCTTTTTTCGAATGGTGGCCATGGAGACGATGGCCAGCATCCAGCCGGTGCCCGAGCCGGCACCAAAGACAATGGACTCGATGAAGGTGTAGTGGCGTTCCACCATGAAAAGGGAGGTGCCCAGGATGGCGCAGTTCACGGCAATGAGGGGGAGGAAAACCCCCAGGGACGCGTATAACTGGGGAGAATAGCGGTCAATGATCATTTCCACGGCCTGGACAATGGCGGCAATGACGGCAATGAAGGTGATGAACTTGAGAAAGCTCAGGTCCATTTCCGGAAATCCCAGCCAATCCAGTGCCCCCGGAGCCAGAAGTCCGTGGTAAATCATCCAGTTCACCGGGCTGGTGATGGAAAGGACAAAGATGACGGCAAAGCCGAGGCCCGTGGCCGTGTCCACGTTCTGGGACACGGCAATGAAGGAGCACATGCCCAGAAAATAAGCCAGGAGGATATTGCCGATGAAGACGGAATTGACAAAGAGGCTGAGGAGATCGCCCATGGTAGCTCCTTATTTTTGTTCCTTGGAAATGCCCGGCAGGCTGTTTTTGAGCCAGACCAGAAGGCCGATGATGAAAAAGGCCCCCGGGGCCAGAACCATGAGGCCCATATTTTGGAAGCCCAGGTCATAGACGAATTGGGGGACCAGGGAGATGCCGAAGACTTTGCCCGATCCCAGCAATTCCCTGAGGAAGGCCGTGGCCAGGAGGATCAGCGAATAGCCAAGGCCGTTGGCCACTCCGTCCACAAAGGCTTCGTCCGGTTCATTGGCCAGGGCAAAGGCCTCGGCCCTGCCCAGAACGATGCAATTGGTGATGATCAGCCCCACAAAGATGGAGAGCTGCTTGGATATGTCAAAGAAAAAGGCCTGGAGGATCTCATCGGTGATGATAACCAGGGAGGCAATGACCCCCAGTTCCACGATGATGCGGATATTGGAGGGGATTTGCTTGCGCATGGAAGAGATGATAAGGCCGGAAAAGGCTGTGACCAGGGTGAGGGCAATGGACATGACCACGGCCGTGGACATCTTCACGGTGACGGCCAGGGCCGAGCAGATGCCCAGGACCTGGTAGGCCACGGGATTCTCCTTCCAAATGCCCGTGATGAGGATCTCCCTGTAGTGTGATTTGGATTTGAGTTTGAACATGGTTTATCCTTTATCCTTCTTGGGCATGGCGGGTTTGCCTTTGTTCTGACGGAAGGTGACGGAGACCCCTTCGTATTTCATCAGGGTGTCACGGATGCCTTCGGAGAGGTATTTGCCCGTGAGGGTGGCCCCTGAAATCCCGTCCACATAATGGTTTCTCAGGTCTGAGGGCAGGGCTTCCACCTTGCCCTTGGCAATGCCCACGGAGACAAATTGATTTTTTTCATTGAGGATTTTTTTGCCGTGGAAATTGTCCCGGAACCATTTGCTTTCGATTTCTCCGCCCAGGCCCGGGGTTTCCGAATGGCTGAACACGGAGAAGCCGGATACGGTCTGACCATCCTTTTCAAAGGCCAGGTAACCCTGGATTCTGCCCCATAGGCCCCGGGTGTTGATGGGGAGGATATAGCCGGCCACGCAGCCTTCTTCGTTGAGGTAGAAGTAGAGGTGGAGGCTGTTGGGGCCATCCTGTTCCGTGATGGTGCCCGAGGAGTCCACAATGACCTCCCGGATCCGGGTTTCAAAGAGGGTGTTGATCTCTTCTTTAGACAGGGCCGCCCCGTTCATGAAGCCGGCGGCCTTGAGCAGGTTCTTTTTTTTGTCCAGACGTTTGTTGTCGTCCTGGAATCCTTTGAGCCCCGAGGCCGCCGCCGTGATGAGCAGGCCGCAGACCAGGGAGAGGAGCAGGGCGAATTTGATGACGTTCGCCTTTGAATTTTTATCGAATTCAGACATTGGGAATCCTCTTGGATGCCTTGTACCGGATCACCATGTGGGCCAGCAGCGGGGCAAATACGTTCATGAAGAGAATGGCCAGCATCACCCCTTCCACAAAGGCGGGGTTGGCCACCCGGAGGATGACGGTGAAAAAGCCGATGAGA
>JAKSBM010000491.1 GCA_022361135.1 Desulfobacterales bacterium
TGGCCAATGAAATTCGAAACCTCATGTTTGTTTTCGAGGACCTCACCGGTATTGATGATACGGCTATGAGAGAGATTCTCAAGAAGGTTGAAGGCCAGCAGTTGACCTATGCATTGAAGACCGCCACCGAAGAAATGAAAGAAAAGATTTTCTCCAACCTGTCACAGCGTGCCGGAGACATGCTCAAGGACGATCTGGACGCCATGGGTCCGGTCCGTTTGGCAGAGGTGGAAGAAGCCCAGCAGGCCGTGGTCCGGGCAGCCAAGGAATTGGAAGCCGATGGCACCATTACCCTGGGTAAAGGAAAGGATGATGTCCTTGTCTGATATGGAAACCAACGAGTTTAAACCCATTGATATTGGCACCCTGGATAATTTTGACCAGGAAGTCTCCAACCGGACCGATGAAAGCGAACCGGATTTTGATCGGTTTAAAGCATTGTTCGGGGCCGAAGACGAAGAAGACTTATCGGTATTCAAAACATTGCATCCCAATGTCCGGGATGATTCCAACGATGTCTTCGAAGCCCTGATCGAAGTGCCGGACCAGGAGAATGAGCTGTCCCCGGAAGAAGACGCTTCCGTTCCCCAGGGGGAAGAGGCCGTGGAAGTTGAAGTGCCCCCCGAGCCCACCGAGGCGGAAAAACAGGCGGCCCAGCTCAAGGCCGCCATGGAAGAGGCCCGCAGCCAGGGGCAGGTTCAGGGCATGGAAGAGGGCCGGTCCCAGGGGTATGAAGAGGGCTTTGCCAAGGGCATGGAAGAAGGGAAAATCCAGGGGGAGGCCGAAGGGCGGGAAACCGGCCATGCCGAAGGCTTTGCCCAGGGGGAAGCCCAAGGCAAAACCATTGGGGAAGAAAAGGCCAGGGAAGAGGCACAGAAAACCCTGGATGCCCTGTCGGATTCATTGGCTGCATTGAATAATTTGACCAACGACCTGGTGGATTCCCATGGGGAACAATTGCTGGGACTGGTTTTCCAGGTCACGGAAAAGGTGATCCAGGCCCAGGTGGAAACCCAGGATGATTTGGTCCGGGAAACCATCATCGATGCCTTGAAAACCCTGGTGCGTCCTGAAGAAATTGAACTCAGCGTCAGCCCCGAAGATTACGAATACATAGAGATGATCAAGGATAGTTTCTTTGAAAACATCTCTTCTTTGACCCACATATCGGTCCAGTCCGATCCCCTGGTGGCCCGGGGGGGCTGCCGCATTGAAACCGCCACTGCATCCGTTGAAACAGATCCCATGTCTAAACTTGATGCCGTCCGGGAAATCTTTTTAGGAACGGTTTAATATGGAGAGTGATTACCTCAATCGATTGAATTTTGACCAGTACAGCAACCGTCTGGAACATATCCCCCTGGTCCGGCCCGAGGGACGGGTGTCCAAGGTGTTGGGCCTTGTGGCCGAAGGAGACAGCCTGGGGCTGGGCATCGGCAGTATCTGCAATCTGATCAATGACCAGGGGGCGGCCATCCGCGCCGAAGTGGTGGGCTTTAAACAGGAAAAAGCCTTGTTCATGCCCTATGGGGAAATCCGGGGCATCAGTCTGGGCAGCCGTATCATTCCCGTTTCCTCCTCCCCCATGGTCGGGGTTTCCGATGGTCTTTTGGGACGGGTGGTGGACGGCATGGGCGATCCCATTGACGGCAAGGGGCCCATTATCCCCACGGATGAGTATTATCTTTTCGGCAAGGCCGTCACCCCCCTGGAACGGAAATCCATCAAAGAGCCCCTGGATGTGGGGGTGGGGGCCATCAACAGCATGATTCCCCTGGGAAAGGGGCAGCGGGTGGCCATCATGGCCGGCTCCGGTGTGGGGAAAAGCGTGCTCATGGGCATGATGACCAAGCACACCAATGCCGATGTGGTGGTCATCGGTCTCATCGGAGAACGGGGGCGTGAGGTAAAGGATTTTGTGGAAGATACCCTGGGAAAGGAAGGCCTTAAACGGGCCGTGGTGGTCGCGGCCACCTCGGATTCCCCCCCCCTGGTCCGCATGCGCGGGGCCTACCTGGCCACCACCATTGCCGAATATTTCCGGGATCAGGGTAAGGATGTCCTTCTCATGGTGGATTCCATTACCCGGTACGCCATGTCCTCCAGGGATGTGGGGCTTGCCGCAGGTGAACCCCCCACCACCCGGGGCTATACCCCGTCCTTTTTTGTCCAGATTCCCGTGCTTTTGGAACGGGCCGGCTGCCTGGAGCGGGGAGGGTCCATCACCGGGATTTATACGGTTCTGGTGGAAGGCGACGACATGAACGATCCCGTGGGGGATACGGTGCGCTCCATTGTGGACGGTCACATTGTCCTCTCCCGGGACATTGCCAACAAGGGCCATTATCCGGCCATTGATGTCATGGCTTCCGTTTCCCGTGTGGCCCGGGATGTGAGTAGCGAAGATCACATGCGCCTGCGGTCCAACGCCGTGAATATCATGGCCGCCTATCGCAACGCCGAGGACATGATCACCATCGGTGCCTATGTGGATGGATCCGATCCCGCCATTGATAAAGCCAAAGCCCTCATGCCCAGAATCAATCAGTTCCTCCAGCAGCACATGGCCACCAAGGTGGACCACGCCAATTCCATTAACGGCCTCCGCCTGGCCCTGGAAGCATCCGGAGGGAAATAAAAGACAGTGAAAAAGTTTGAATTCAAGCTGGAATCCCTGCTCAATTACAGACGGCATCGGGAGCTCATCGCCCGCCAGGATGTAAGCCAGGCCGTGATGGATCTCATGGCCTGTGAAGCCCGGATTCAGGATCTGGAACAGCAGCGGGACCATGGGGTGGGGGTATTGGAAGAAAAGATCAGTCAGGGGCTGAATGCCACCCTGTTCAACCAGTATTCCGATTATTTGAATGGCCTGGCCTACTTGATTCAAAGGGAAAAAGACCAGCACCGGCACTATGAAAATATTCTTGAGGAAAAGCGGAAAATCCTCAAAAAAAGAAGCATTGACAAGAAGGCCATGGAGCGGTTACGAGATAAACGGAAGCAGGAGTATACCAAAGCGATTCTTGCCGAAGAACAAAAAGAACTGGATGAAATTTCATCCTTGAAAACCGCAAGGGAATTGTCCAATGCAATGGAGTAAAACACAATTAATCAGCGCGGTCATGGTCACCGGGCTCATCACCCTTTTTACCCATCTGACGCCGTTGTCTGATTTTGCCACGGCCTGGGCAGAAGATCCCCCCTCCGCCGAATCCGCCGAGGGGATTGAGGGCGAAGAACAGCCCTGCCCGGAATGTCCCGAATGCCCGGATCCGGCCAAGGTGGTCCTCCGGGGGCTTGAAGAAAAGCGGAAGACCATTGATCAGGCCCAGGAAAAATTGGAGCAGGAGCGCAAGGATCTGGAACGTTACGCCGAACAGGTGGATGAAAAGCTGGTTTCCCTGGAAAAAATGAAGCAGCAGATCAAAGAAGATCTGGCCCGCCTGGATGAGCAGAAAAGCAAGAAAACCCGGGACGAAAAGGCCGAATACGAGGCCAAGCTCGGCCGGTTGGTGAAGATGTATGCCGGAATGAAGCCCAAAAATGCCGCATTGATTGTGGATAAGATGGACTTGAAGGTGGCTGAGGAGATTTTCCTTCGCATGCGAGAAACTTCAGCGTCCCAGATTCTCTCCTTTGTGAATTCCGAGAAAGCTGCCAAGATCAGTGAGCGTCTGGCCTATAAACGCGATTGATTTTACACATATATTTTCCGTAAGCCTCCCTGGTTCCAGGGGGGCTTTTTTTATGCCCACCCAATCCCCTGGCACAAGGTAATATTTTCCCAGCCTTGGCCCTGCCGGGGAAATATGTTCCAAAGTTCGGGGGGGAATTTTTTCCCCAAATGGATTTTAAAAATCATAAGCGCCTGAAAACAAAAGGGTAAACGGGGCAGGGGGCCCAATGGCATGATCATTGCTCATATATCCTCCAGATGGAAATAAAAATAGGTGTCTTATGAATTTGAATTTTGCAGGAATCCAACAATTAATGTTCAGCCAGGGAACCCAGGAAATATTGGGTACGGACTCCGCTGCATTGCTGGGTTCCGGCACGGAAGATTCTGGTTTTGAACAGACCTTGAAGGGCCTGCTTGCCAATCTGAGACAGGGGGATACCCCGTCGTTTGAGTTGAGTACCACAGGAAATCTGATTCCGTCTTTATTATCCCAGGGAAGCGCAAGCTCCATAGCAGATGTTTTCATGGCATCCAAGGGGCAGACAACCGTTTCCAATACCAATAAATGGGGTACAGACCCAAGCGGGCTGGATATCAAGACCCTGATCAAAAAAATGGAAAATTTACCCCAGGCCATGGAAGGCCTGTCCAATGCCCAGGGGGCTGAATTTATCTCCCGGTTCAAGGAGATCATGCTCACCCTGGGAAATGGAAATTTGGATCAGGTGGAGGTGGAATCCGGCGGAGAGGATGTCCTGGCGGAGTTGATACTCGTGGCAGGCTTGGATCCGGACACGGTGGCCCAGTTCAAGGAAGAACTCCGGGAAAAATTGGAAACCGAGGGAGCCCAGGATCTGAAATCCGTTTTGTCAGACATGGAAAAGATTGCCCAGGAGGGAACGGAAACGGATGAGACCGAAGTGATGGCCGAATCCTCCGTTCAGCCCTATATCGTTTCCATTCTTCAGATGATGGGGGTGGCGCCGGCCCAGGTGACGGAAATCATGTCCCAGGCCGACCGGGGAAATCAAGGAATCAGCCTGACGGCTCTGGTGGCGTCTCTGGAAACCCTCCAGGAAGGAACCGGGAGCCCCATTTCTATTTCCCAGGCAATGGCAGCCACATCTTCCACCCATTCCACAGCCCTTCCCCAGGCCGCACCTTCAAGTGACGGAATTCCTTCCAATGGGTCACAGGTGCCGCCCCTCCAGGTGAGCCAAGACATGTTGCCTGCATTTAATTCCCTCATGGAAAAATTGAACCTTCCCACGGTGGATGACTCCGCTCCTGCCGTATCCCTGGATCAATTTGTCACTACTTTGAAATCCTGGAAGCAGGGGGCGGAAAAGGCCCAGACGGTTCCGGCTGCCCAAGCCGATGGGAGCCCTTCGGTGGAATTGCCAAGGGGGGAAACCACCACAACGGCGGCCAAGGTCATGGAACGACTTTTCCAGCACCTATCACTGAATCAATCCGCCACTCCGGCCATGGCGGCGCCCACCCAGGTGGCCGCCCAGGAATGGAACGGCAGCGGCCTTGAGCATCAGTCGGTCAAGGGCGCTGCCCAGGCCATGAAAAATGATGCCGCCTTTGTTCAGTCCATGGATACCATGGCCCAGGTCCAGGCTGCAGAAACCCCGGCGGCAAACAAGGTGGCCCCCGTGGACATGGTGGCCGATGCTGTGGTTTCCGGCTCCGGCAGGGAGGCCCAGACCCATCTTTTTGAGGCCGTCCAAAAGCAGGTGCAGGGGCGGGATAATACCCCTGGGAAGGGTGAAAATCGAATTCTATCCGAGGCCTTGACCGGCCTTTCAGAGTCCCGGCAGGAGGGCGTGGCTGCTCCGGAAAAAGCCGAAGAGCCCCCCCGCCCCAGGACCCTGCCCCAATATGTGACCCGTCAGGTGGGGCGGGGATTGGCCCGGGCCGTAAACCAGGGAGAGTCCAGTCTGACCCTGCAGTTAAAGCCCGCCAACCTGGGGCGCATGATCATGAAAATCGATAATGCCGGTGACAGCATGAAGGTCAGCATCATGACCGAGCATCATTCGGCCAAGGAAATTTTGACCACCCATTCGGCAGAACTAAAGCAGATCATGGCCGGCAGCGGTATCAGCCTTGATAATTTTGAGGTGGAGATGAGCAGTGATTTCAAACAGTCCATGGCAGATGCACAGGCCCAGTCCAATGCCTTTCAGCAGAAAAAGGGAAAGGGACAACAGGGGCAGGGCGCATTGTCCGGGACGGATTCGGTTGAAGAACCAACCCTTCCCTCCGGCAACAGCCGGACGGGAAATGCCGGATATCATCTGGTGGTTTAGGAGGAACGAATTATGACAACCAATCCCATATTAAATAATGTCAGCAATTCCTATCAATCCTCGGCAGGGGAGAAACAGGCCCAAAATGATGCCCTGGGGCGGGATGCATTTTTGACCATGCTCATTGCGCAATTGAAAAATCAGGATCCGTTGAACCCCATGGAGGGGACAGAGTTTTCATCCCAGCTGGCCCAATTTTCCCAGTTGGAACAGCTCATGAATATCAATGAGTCCATTAAAAATTCCGATTCCACCAACAATCCGTCTTCTTCGGTGGACCCCATGACCTATTTGAACAAGACCGTCACCGGTAATGTGGATACCATGCAGGTCAAGGACGGCAGTGCTTCGGCCGGTATCTTCCGCCTCACCAGTACGAGCGAGATCCGGGTGGCCATTGTGGATAGCAGCGGCAAAACCGTTAAGACCATGGATTTGGGCAACAAGGTTGCGGGCAACCATACCTTTCAATGGGACGGCAACGACAGCACCGGGGCCAAGGTGGCCGACGGCACGTATACTTACAAGGTATTGGCCAACGACGGAACCGGTTTTAAGGAATTGCCCACCAGCGTTTCCGGCAAGGTGGAAGGTGTTGTTTATGATAACGGCAAACCCTTCCTGGTGGTCCAGGGGGTTCTCATGGATCTGGATGCATTGATTTCCGTGGTGGCACCTTCCGATTCCTCCGATGGGGATTCCAATCCCCAGAACATCCTTGAATACCTGGGTAAGACCGTGAAAACGGATACACCCATTATTGCCGTGGAAGACGGTGCGGTTCAGAATAAGGAATTGACCTACAATCTGGACGGCCAGGAAGAGGTTACCGTTAAAATTTACGATGCCTTTAATAACCTGGTCCGCACGGAAACCATTGCCAAGGATGAGACCAGTTCCGGTGCCAATACATATAGCTGGGATGGGTTGGATGAAAACGGCAATGCTGCCGGAGACGGCCTTTATCGGTTTGAAGTCTCTACAGCTTCCGGTAACGCGGATATCGGCGTCTCCGGTAAGGTTTCTGGCATTAAAACCATTGGCGGCAAACAATTTCTTGTACTTGAGGGAAACCAGCGATTGGTATCTCCTTCCTCAATTACATCGATTTCACAATAAGCGGCAGTTCAATTGAGAATGCTGACTATTAGATAAAAACAGGAGAGGGAATATGTCTTTATCAAGTTCATTATTTACCGGGACCAGTGGTCTGAAGAACATGGGAAATGCGTTACAGGTTGTGGGTAACAACATTTCCAACTTAAACACCATTGGTTTTAAAAAGGGGCGCTCCACATTTGCTGATACCCTGTATGAAAGCATTTCCACCCAGGCGGGTACCGATCAAATCGGTCGTGGTATGGCCATCGGCGATGTAACCCAGAATTTCGCCCAGGGCTCCTTTGAATCCACGGGTAATGCAACCGACCTCTCCATTGGCGGCAATGGTTTCTTTGTCATGCGCCAGGCCAATTCCGAAAATAAATTTTACACCCGTGCAGGCAATTTCTTCTTTGATAAAACCGGGCAGCTGGTCAACCCGGAAGGCTATATTGTCCAGGGCTGGAAGCTGGATGATGAAACCGGTCAGGATGTGGGATCCATCCAGGATCTGGTCCTGTCTCAATTCACCAGTCCGCCCAAGAAGAGTACCGGTATCCAGGTGGTGGCCAACCTCAATGCGGATTCCAATTCCAATGCCGTGGTTCTCTCCAATGTCTTTGACTCTTCGGAAGAACCCGCCATTGCTTCGGGTAATTATGAGTACCAGACCGTGGTCAAGGTCTATGATTCCCTGGGGTCCACCCATGATATCAATATCATTTACGATAAGAAAAGCGGCACCGAATGGGAATATGTGGTGACCATGAATCCGGATGAGGATAAACGGAATCTGGTCCAGGGTACCGATTCCCAGGGGCTTTTGGCCCGTGGCACCATCACCTTCAGCCAGAGTTCCGGTAAAATCGTTGATTTCACCATGAGTGAGATGACCGGCCGCATCGGCAATTTCAAAGCCAACGGGGTAAACACCACCAAGGATGTGGATTACCA
>JAKSBM010000142.1 GCA_022361135.1 Desulfobacterales bacterium
AATGCTGATGTGAAGATTGCCGTTGTGGGACTGGGGTATGTGGGCTTGCCACTGGCAGTCCATTTTGGCCAAAAATATCAAACCATTGGATTTGATCTGAAGTCGGAAATCGTGGCGAATTGTAAAATTCACCAGGACCCCACCGGTGAAGTCTCCCGGGAGGAATTTGAACAGGCCGTCCATTTTTCGGCCACCACCGACCCCGGGGAAATGGAAGATGCCGATTTTATCATCGTGGCCGTGCCCACCCCCATTGACCATGCCCGACTCCCCAATTTAAAGCCGGTTGAAGCGGCTTCCCGCACCGTGGGGCAGGTGATGAAAAAAGGGGCTGTGGTGATTTTCGAATCCACGGTTTACCCCGGGGTGACCGAGGATGTCTGTGTGCCCATCCTTGAGGATGCCTCGGGTATGAATTGGAAGGAAGACTTCCATGTGGGCTATTCTCCGGAGCGCATCAACCCCGGGGATAAGGAACATACCCTGACAAAGATTGTCAAGGTGGTCTCCGCCGACGATGGGGCCACACTGGAATCGGTGGCCGCCCTGTATGAGTCCATTGTGGAGGCCGGGGTCCACCGGACCCGGAATATCCGGGAGGCCGAAGCGGCCAAGGTGATCGAAAATACCCAGCGGGACTTGAACATTGCCCTGATGAACGAGTTGGCAATGATTTTTGACCGCATGGGAATCGATACCCACAATGTTCTCGATGCCGCAGGCAGCAAATGGAATTTTTTGAAATTCACCCCCGGACTTGTGGGGGGCCATTGCATTGGGGTGGATCCCTACTACCTGACCTATAAAGCCCAGAGTGAAGGATATAATCCGGAAATGATTCTGGCCGGCCGGCGGATCAACGATAACATGGGCCATTTTGTGGTGGAGAAAACCATTAAGATGATGATCCAGCAGGGATGCCCAATCAAGGGCGGAAGCGTGGGCGTTCTTGGGCTGACCTTTAAGGAGGATTGCCCGGATTTGAGGAATACCCGTGTGGTGGACATCATCCGGGAATTGGAATCCTATGGGTGCCGGGTCAAGGTCCACGATGCCATGGCATCGGCCCGCGAGGCCAAAACCTACTATGGGGTTGATCTTTGCCCCATGTCCGAATTGGAGAATCTGGAGGCATTGATCCTCACGGTTCCCCATGGGGAATACCGTGACATGCCTGCCTCCCGGTTTGTGGAGATGATCCAACCCAATGGGGTCCTTATTGATGTGAAATCAATGTTGGATCCAGGGGAGTTTAAAAATCAAAATGTCTGCTATTGGCGGCTGTGATTTAAATTTTCAATCCAATGGAAATTTTGTAAGAAAGGGGATTATTCTGGCCGGTGGATCCGGGACTCGGCTCCACCCATTGACCCGGTCCGTGAGTAAACAGCTCATGCCGGTTTACGATAAGCCCATGATATATTATCCCCTTTCTACCTTGATGCTGGCGGGAATCCGGGACATCCTACTCATTACCACCCCCCGGGATCAAGTCCTGTTCAACCATCTTCTGGGGGATGGCCGGCAATGGGGAATTCATATCGAATATGCTGTTCAGCCCTCGCCGGACGGTTTGGCCCAGGCCTTTATCATCGGTCGGGAATTCATCGGCAATGATTCCGTCGCCCTCATCCTCGGGGATAATATCTTTTACGGGGAAGGGCTTTCTGCCCGCCTCCAGAAAATTACCCGGGATTCGGAGGGCGCCACCGTGTTTGGCTACTATGTGAAGGACCCCGAGCGATATGGTGTGGTGGGCTTTGATACCCAGGGCAGGGTTTCCAGCATCGAAGAGAAACCGGTGAATCCCCAATCCAATTATGCAGTGACCGGCCTCTATTTTTACGACAATCAGGTGGTTGACATTGCCACAGATATTCGTCCCTCCCAGCGGGGGGAGCTGGAAATCACCGACATCAATTCCAGATACCTTGAGATGGATGCCTTGCATGTGGCCCTTTTGAACCGAGGGACGGCCTGGCTGGATACCGGGACCCATGATAGCCTCCTGGATGCCGGGACCTTCATCCGTGTGGTGGAGGAACGCCAGGGCTTGAAAATCGCGTGTTTGGAGGAAATTGCATTCCAGATGGGATGGATTGGATCGGAACAGCTTCAATCCATTGTAGAGACCTATAAAAACAATGAATATGGTGTCTATCTTCTTTCGGTTTTGGCCGGGGGGCGCTAAACATGGAATATTTCCCATTGTCCATTCCCGGGATGGTGATGATGAAGATGGAAACCTTTGGCGATGATCGCGGCTTTTTCATGGAAACATTCAGGGATAATGAATTTCGAGGGCGGGTGGCCGATGTCTCCTTTGTCCAAGAAAATTATAGTCGGTCCCTCCAGGGGGTTCTCCGTGGGTTGCATTACCAGATTCAAAATGCCCAGGGCAAATTAATCAGGGTGCTCCAGGGGAGGGTCTTCGATGTCGGGGTTGACCTGAGGCGATCGTCCCCCCATTTTGGGAAATGGTGCGGAACCATTCTTTCCTCGGAAAACAAGGAGATGCTCTGGGTGCCGCCTGGTTTCGCCCATGGCTTTTATGTCATGAGTGAAACGGCCGAATTGGAGTACAAATGTACGGATTACTATGCCCCTGAGTTTGAGCGGTCCCTGGCCTGGGATGATCCTGAACTTGGCATTGATTGGCCCCTGGTTTCCGGCGTCGCCCCCCAATTGTCGGACAAGGACAGAAATGCGCTTCCCATGAACCAGGTGGAGGTGTATCCGTGAAGGTCTTGATTCTGGGGGAAAATGGACAATTGGGGCGGGAGTTGCTTGCCACATGTCCCCATGGGATTGAATGGGTTTCCTGTGATTTCCCCCGGGTGGATTTTTTGAACCCGGAGACCATTACCCAATGTTTGGATGAGGTGCGCCCCCGGTACGTGATCAATGGGGCTGCTTATACGGCGGTGGACCAGGCCGAATCCGAACCGGAAAAAGCCCATCAAATCAACCACCATGCCGTGGCTGCCCTGGCCGGAGCGCTTAAGAGCAGAGGCATTGATTTGATCCATGTTTCCACTGATTTTGTTTTTAACGGTAGGGGGCACCGGCCATATACACCGGATTCCCCCATGGATCCGATTTCCGTTTATGGGGCGTCCAAGGCTGGGGGGGAAAGGGCTGTTCTGGATGTCCTTGGGGAGCGGGCTTTAATCGTGAGAACAGCTTGGCTGTATGCCTGCCATGGGAAAAATTTTGTTCACACCATGCTGGGCCTCATGGGGACAAAAAGCCAATTAAGGATTGTGGATGATCAGCTGGGGACCCCCACCTGGGCCAGGGGACTTGCCCAGGCCCTTTGGATTTGCATGGAAAGGGGAATTACAGGTGTTCACCATTGGACCGACGCCGGGGTGGCCTCCTGGTATGATTTCAGCGTGGCCATCCACGAGGAAGCCCGTGCCATTGGGCTCCTGGATCGGGATGTTGAACTGGTTCCGGTGCCGTCTTTCGAATTCCCCACCCCGGCCCGGCGGCCCTCCTATTCGGTTTTGGACAAGGCCAGCCTTTGGCGGGCCACGGAAATTTCGCCTCGACATTGGCGGACTCAGTTGAGAAATATGTTGATGGAGCTGAAATCATGAGCAAAATACTGGTTACCGGAGCCGCCGGATTCATCGGCAGTAATTTTGTCCGGTATTGGTTGGCGGAAAATCCCGGGGATGGGATTGTGGTCCTGGATGCCTTGACCTATGCGGGAAATTTCGAGAGCCTCAAGGATTTGAGCCCCCAGCCCAATTTTACATTTATCCATGGGGATATCCTGGATCAGCCCCTGGTGGAAGATCTGCTTCGCGAACACCGGGTGGATACCCTGGTTCATTTTGCAGCGGAGTCCCATGTGGATCGGTCCATTGTCGGCCCGGATGCCTTTATCCAGACCAATGTGGTGGGGACCCACTCCCTGCTCAAAGCAGCCAAGGCCTGCTGGCTGGATTCGGGAAGCGGCCTCCCCCATCGTTTCCACCATGTCTCCACGGACGAGGTGTACGGCAGCCTGGGCCCCAGGGATCCCTCCTTCCGGGAATCCTCCCCCTATGCACCCAACTCCCCCTATGCTGCCAGTAAGGCTGCGTCCGACCATTTGGTCAGGGCCTATGGGGAGACCTATGGGTTGCACACCACCATTTCCAATTGTTCCAATAACTATGGCCCCTATCAATTCCCGGAAAAGTTGATTCCCCTCTGCATTGCCAATATCCTGGACTCTAAACCCCTTCCCATTTATGGTGACGGCCTCCAGATCCGGGATTGGTTGTATGTGGATGATCATAACCGGGCCATTGATCTTATTTTGAAGGAGGGGCGCCCCGGCAGGGTCTATAATATTGGGGGGAATAATGAATGGACCAATCTGGACATCGTCCGCCGCATTTGCCGGTTGATGGATGAACAATTCGTCGCCCATCCCCACTTGAACACCATGTTCCCCCACGCCGCCCCGGCCCGGGGCCACCGGTCCGAATCCTTGATTACCCATGTTCGGGACCGGGCCGGCCATGATCGGCGGTACAGCGTCAACGCCGGACGGATCAGCCGGGAATTGGGGTATGCCCCCAAAGAATCCTTTGAAACCGGCATAACCAAAACCCTGGCATGGTACCTGGAAAACACGGTCTGGTGGAAGGGGATCATGGATCAATCCTACCTCAAATGGGTGGAGAATCAGTATGGGGAAAGCCTGGAAACCAATACGCCATAAACCATGATGAGATCTGACCATGTTAAGATGCATGGGAAAATTGAAAAATAAATCACCGGGCTTGATCAATGAATTGATTTGGCCCGGTTTTTTTTGAGGTTCCGGTTTGCCCCCCACGGTTGACAAGGCCGGAGCACCGGGATAAGAAACAGGCATTTGCCTTTATATTCAAAGGAGTTGCCCATGGACAGCCCCACCCCCAATCTTTTGGATGCCCTGGATGCCTTCCAGGACGGGATCTACATCGTGAACGAAGATTACACCGTGGCCTACATGAACCGATTCATGCGGGAGTTATTCGGGGAGGGGGTGGGGAAAAAATGCCACCAGGTTTTGATCCATCGGGAAACCCCCTGTGAGTGGTGCCGACATGCCCGGGTCTTTTCCCGGGGGAAACCCCACCAGACGGAAATCTATCTCAAGGGGCTGGACCGAAGCTTTGCCGTATCCGAGATCCCCGTGGAGAACCGGGACGGGAGCCGATCCAAACTCTCCATCTACCGGGACATTACCACGGCCAAGACACAGAAGGCCCAGCTCCAGTCCTCCCGGGCCCATTACCAGCGTCTTTTCACCCATGTGGGCTGCGGGGCCTTTGTTTCCAGTAAGGAGGGCCGGTTTTTGGATGTGAATCCCGCCCTGTTGAAGATCCTGGGCTACCAGGATAAGGAAGAGTTCCTCTGCCTGGACCTGGCCACCGATGTTTACCTTCGGCCCGAAGATCGGCGGCGGTACCAGCGCATCGTGGAAAAGGAAGGCAAGGTCATTGATTACGAGGTCCAGTGGCGCCGGCGGGACGGTCATATCCTCCACATCCTGCTCACCTCACATGTCCGCTATGGGGACCAGGGGGAGATCCTGGGGTACGAAGGCATTGTGGTGGACCAGACCCGGCGGAAGCGGAGTGAAACCCAGCTCCGTGAGGCCCACGACTTCATGGACCGGATCATTGCCAATTCCCCCAATGCCATCCTGGCCACGGACATGGACGGTACCATTCGCCTTTGGAACCGGGGTGCGGAACGCCTCTTTGGACGGAGTACCTCGGAAGTCATCGGCAGGGTAAGGGCGGATCAACTCTTTTCCCCCCGGGTCCATGCACAGATCATGGAGATGCTCAGGAATCCGGATGTGGATGAAAAGGGAACCCTGCACTCCTATCCCTTGACCTTTGAACCGGGCCGGGGCATTCAGGTGGAAGGCAATCTATCCGCCGGGATCATCTATGATGCCCGGGGCCGGGAGTCGGCCGTGGTCATCACCTTCGTGGATCTGCGGGAACGGCTGGAAACCGAACGGGAACTCTCCGAAGCCCGGCAACATCTCCTCCAATCTGAAAAGTTGGCCGCCATGGGGCGGCTCACATCACAGATCGCCCATGAACTCAATAATCCCCTGTTTGGCATCATGAATACCCTGGAATTGATGAAAACGGAAATCCCCCCCTCCAACAAGAGACGGCGGCTGCTGGACATGTCCCTGTCGGAAACCGAACGCTTGGCGGATATGCTCAAGAAGATGCTCTCCTTTTCCAAGCCCGAAGAGGCCACGCGGGCCCCCCTGGACATTAATATCGTCATTGACGAGCTCATGGTACTTTACGACAAACGGTTCAGGGAGAACAGCGTCAAGGTGACCCTGGATCTGCTGCCCAAACCCGGCAAGATCATGGGCTCCAAGGATCAGCTCCGCCAGGTTTTTATCAATTTGTTTTCCAATGCCATGTATGCCATGCCCGAAGGGGGGGAGCTGCGCCTTGCCACGGCCGCCACATCGGGTATGCTCCACATCACCGTAGAAGATACCGGCACCGGCATCAAACCCGA
>JAKSBM010000744.1 GCA_022361135.1 Desulfobacterales bacterium
CTGGTATTCATAGCTGCCCGACGACACCGCCGTGGTCTCCCCGGCCTCATAGGTATAGGAATTGGACAGCACCCCGGAGTTGGACTCGGCATCGGCATCCAGGTTGGTGACCACGGTGAGCTCTTCGGTCTCCTTGGGCGGACTGTTGAAATCGTCCAAAATCAAATCGGTCATGGCCCCGATTTCCTCGCCGGTGTCCGGGTCCACATTCCAACCCTGGACCACGTATCCCGATGGATTCACCAGGGCCCCGCTGTCGTCAAAGGAAAAATTCCCCGCCCGGGTATAGAGCATTTCATCGCTGCCGGGCTGGCTCACCACAAAAAAACCATCTCCGCCAATGGAAAGATCCGTGGCATTGCCCGTGGACTCCATGGAGCCCTGGCTGAAATTCTGGGAAACATTGCCCACCGAGGTGCCCAGCCCCACCTGCCCGGTGCCCGACTGGGTGCCGATGCTGTCGTAGAGGGTATCGGCAAAGGTGGCCGTCCCCTTTTTAAAGCCCACGGTACCGGAGTTGGAGATATTATTACTGGTGACCTGAAGTGCATTGGATGTATTGGTCAGGCCGCTGGTTCCTGTGTATAAGGCGCTGGATAAAGACATGGGATTCCTCCATGGAAATAAAGGGATAAAACGAAATGCAGCCTGGAGCTACTTCACCTTGGTGATATCGGAAAGGGAGACCAGACGTCCGGTCTCGCCCAGTTCAAGAAACGGAAGGCCGTTGATGTATTGCACCCCGGAGACTTCCCCCTCCACCGGGGTGGATGCAGAGCCGTTTTCCGTGGAGACGGAATAGGTGTAGACCCCGTCGGAGACCTGGCTGCCCGAGCTGTCCAGGGCATCCCAGTGGACACTGTTGTCCCCGGCTGTGGTCTGGTCCGCAGGGACTTCAATGGTCTGGATCAGATTGCCCTGGGCATCGTAAACATTGACGGAAACATCCTGGGGGGTGTCCAGATGGAAGGAAAGGTCCGATCCAGCCACCTGACCTTCATCCACCTGGAGAATGGGAGAATGGGTCTCCACGGTCTTCCCCAGGTAATCCAGGGGAGTGTTTTCAGGGTTGGTGGCCCCGGTTTCACTGGGATCAAAGACCGAAGTCAAATTATCCGGATCCAGGAGCAGCCCTCCCACCACCAGGTAATCCGTCCCATTCTGGGTCACCACCCCTTCCACGGTGCCGGTGATATTGGAGGGAATTTCTTCATAGCCACTGCCCGAATCCACCATCACCGTGTAGCTATAGGCCCCGTCATCCAGGGGGACACCATTGACATCGGTGCCGTCCCAGGAGAGGAGATAGGCCCCGCTGTCCTTCTGTCCTTCGTAGAGGGTGTTCACGGTGTTGCCCTCGTCGTTCTGGATCACCACCACCACATCCCCGGCTGCGGGCAGGTCGTAGAAACCGCCGGAAACCCCACCATCGTCGATGTTCATGGTATTGGCATTTCCCGTGACCTGCTTGCCGATGTAATCCATGGCATTCTGCCCCCCGGCCCCCTGGGATTGTTCCGCCATCATCAAATCTGCCTTTTCATTGAGATAGATGAGCTGCTCCACCTGGGAAAACTGGGCCAGCTGATCCGTGAACTGGGAGGTGTCCGCCGGGTCCATGGGATTCTGGTTTTCCAATTGGGCCACCAAAAGGGTCAGAAACTCTTCTTGCCCCATGGAGCTGTCACTTGAACTCTCCGTTGTTTGGGGCTGGTAGTTGGACTGAATATTATCCAGGGCTGAATTTGAAACGCTTGACATGACCTCTCCTTTTCCAATGGGTCCGAGACCTCTGCTTCAGATCAAAGTTTTTTGTTCTGCCCTGGGATAGGTCCAAGAAAAGTGCCGGAAAAGGGAGGGGAAAATCCGACCCTGTTTTTGTCTCACGGGATTAACCCTTAAAAAAAATCCCCCGATTTTCCCCCCGGCGTCGCCGGAAAAACAGTACCCAATTCACCACGAAAAAAGGACCGGCTTCCATGGAAACCGATCTTTGATTTTTTCATCCAAAGGTGAGGGATATGCCTTTAAAACCCCACACCTTTATTTACTAAAAAACAACATCCGAAAAACCGACCCAACGCCCTCGCGTCCCACCATCCCCCGAGCCCCTGAAGCACCACCCCCTTTTTTGAAAAAAACAACACCATCCCCTCCATTGAAATCATTGGACTTCCCATTCCACAACCTGGTGATACTTTAAAATCAAATTTCAATTTTATGATTATTTTTCAAAGACTTAACCCCATAAGACATGGGAATTTTTTACCGGGTGGCAGCGGATGGAATTGAAATTTCTACCCCCATGGCAGCCCCGACCCCCCCAAAGATAAAAATGCATGGATTTTTCACTGGAAAAGTCTCACGGGTTCGACATCTACCCCACGGCCGGATCCGCCATCAAACAAGTAATTCAAACCAAGGCCACCCCACCAATCCCGTGACACTTTTCCCAGGCAAATTTCGCCCCTGACTTTCCCGGTTAATCCCCGGCCCCGATTGTGCGATAGAAATCCCATCAAACCATGATCCACATTAAATAAGGAGTCCACCATGGCACTCGGCAGCATCACAACCTTAGGTATAGGGTCATCCATGGATCTCCAGGGAATCCTGGATTCACAACGGGAGGCGGACGAAGCCATCCTGGACCTCAAAACCCAGGAAATCGAATACCAGCAAACCGTAAAAACGGAGCTGGACAGCGTCAATGCCCAACTCCTGTCCATGAAGACCAATGCATTGAACCTCTCCCTGAACTCCACCTACTTCTCCCGGGATGTCTCCTCTTCATCCACGGATGTGGCCACGGCCACCGCCCTGGACGGGGCAGCCACCGGCAGCCACCGGGTGGAGACCACGCGCATGGCCTCCAAAAGTTCCTACATGTCCCAGGGGAAATCGGATCCCTCGGACTCCATCAATGTCCCCACCCAATATTCCTCCACCCAGGGCTATGACGACAGCGACCAGACCATGGTCCTGGCCGAGGGGGAAAGCCTCACCCTCACCCAGGGCAGCGGGGACAATGCCAAAACCTTTACCATCACCGCACCGGACGGGGGCATGACCCTGGACGACATTGCCGCCGCCATCAATACCGATCCCCTGAACCAGGACATTTCCGGCAATCCCCTGGTGGAAGCCCAGGTCAATGAAGATGAAGACGGCCAATTCCACCTGGCCCTGGAAGATGCCGACGGTGGAAGCGGGGAAGCCCACCGGGTGGAGGTGTCCAGCACCAATGCAGACTTCACCTTCACCGCTCCGGATGTGGAATTTTCCTATACCATGGGGGCGGACTCCCAAGTCTACACCCTCACCATCCCCCCGGACACCAGCCTGGAAGCCCTGGCGGAAATGATCAATGAAGATGCCGACAATCCCGGGGTGAGCGCTTCGGTCATCGATTCCGGGGTGGGGGAAGATCCATACCGCCTGGTCCTGGAAGCCGATGAAACCGGGGAGGACAATCGCATCACCATCCACTCCCCCCTGGATGATCTGCGCATGGAGGAGACCAATGGGGCTGGATATGCCATGACCGGAGGCCAGTCCATCTCCTTTGATCCCCCGGTGGTCATCACCGAATCCAAGGGCAATAACACCATCCATTTCCAGGAAACCGCGGAAAACGGTGACACCCAGGATATCACCGCCGTGATCCCCGACGGGGTCTACGACACCCCCGAAGAGTTGAGCCAGGCCGTGGAAACCGCCATGGAAGACGCATCCGCCGACCAGGGGAATATGATCGATTACCAGGTCACCATTGATCCGGAAACCGGAAAAATGAGCATCCAGGAAGCCGGCACCCTGGAAAAAATGACAATGAAATGGGAGGAGAGCAGCGCCGCATCCACCCTGGGCTTTTCCGAAAACCAGAGTATTTCCCCCATATCCGCCTCCCTGAATGCAGAAATCATCGTGGACGGCATTGCCTACCAACGCCAGGACAACACCAACCAGAGCGACATCATCCCCGGCGTCACCCTGAACCTGCAAGGCACCGGGGTCACCACCATTTCCGTCAGCGCCGACACCTCCACCGTGGAAGAGGAACTCACCCAGATGGTGGAAACCTACAATGCCCTGGTGGCGGAGATCGACGCCAACGACGACTACGATGAAAACACAGACACCTGGGGCCCCCTCTCCCGGAGCTCCACCGTTAAAAACCTGACCCGGGAACTCCAGAACCTCTTCAACACCGTGGTGGACACGGGCGGCGCCATCACCAGCCTCATGGATCTGGGCATTGAAACCAACAGGGACGGCACCATCACCCTGGACGCGGAAGTCCTGAACCAACAGCTCACCGATAATTTCGACGATGTCCAACTCCTCTTCCTGGGCACCGAAACCACCACCGGGCTGGCCGATACCATCAACGACCAACTGGGGGAATATTCCCTTTCCACGGGCTATATCGACGGAGAAATCACAGCCATTGATGAAAAAATCACCCGCCTGGAAACCGATTACCAGAATTCCATGGACCAATTGGACAAGGAATATGAAACCCTGGCCCTCCAATATTCCGAGCTGGATTCCTACCTTTCCTCCATTGAATCCACCCAGAATTACATTGATGAAATGTTCTCGGCCATGGATTCCGGTGATTAACCCAACCCTCGAAATTCCCGGTTCCCTTTATTCGGGGAGTAATGATGTTGCTTTACATCCCCGGGAATTATCTGGTATGGATTTCCATGGCCCCATCTGCTCGAAAATCCAGACAGATCCCCCTGCTTCCCCGGCCGGCACACCTGGCGGCCCACCCGGAGCTGGGCCGTCCATGGAAGGAATTCACGGCCCGACTCTCCCACGGCCCCCTTTCCCAGGACGATCTGGAAGCTTTGGGCAAGGATGCCGACCAGATCACCCGAACTCTACTGGACAGCTTCACCGACCTGGAACCGGTGTTGGACGGCATTGCCCACCTCAACGACCGGGTCACCCGAACCATACTTGACGAAGCGGTTCAAACCCTGGACGCCTCGGGCATGGGACCGCCCCCCCGCCCCTTCTGCTGGATCTCCATGGGGTCGGAAGCCCGCATGGAACAGGTGATCCGCACCGACCAGGACAATGCCCTGATCTATGCCGACGATTCCCCCACCGATCCAAACAAAAATCCCGATCCATGGTTTGCCGCCCTGGCCCGGGAAGTGACCCGGGACCTGGCCGCATTCGGATTCAGTCTCTGCAAGGGAGAGGTCATGGCCGTTAATCCCCTGTGGCGGAAAAGCCTGGACCAATGGAAACGGAGCCTGGATCAATGGGTGGGATCGGCCGAACCCGAAGACGTGCGCAAACTCACCATCCTACTGGATTTCAGAGGCGTGTACGGAGACGGTACCTTGGCCGACGCCCTCCATGCCCGGGTCTTTGAATTGTTCAAAAACAATCTCTCCGTCAACCACTACCTGGTCCGGGACGACAACCTCTTTGCCGCCCCCCGAACCTTCTTCGGACGCATCCGTACCCGCCGCCAACCCAACGGCAAACGCTGCTTCAATATCAAAACCTCGGGGCTGGCCCACCTCATCAACGGCATCCGCATCCTGGCCGTAAACCAAGAAATCGCCACTCCCTCCACCCTGGGCCGCCTCACCGCCCTGGAAGCCCAAGGCACCATCACCCCCCAGGAGCACCAAAGGTACAAGGACGCCTTCCTATTCCTCACCCGACTCAAAATTAGGAATCACCTCACCCCAACCCCGGAGATCCCCGTCAACCGAATCATCCTCTCCCAACTCCCCCCGGACAAACGCCAGCAATTGGAATCCGCCTTGGACACCGTCATCGCCCTCCAAAAACGCATCCGCCGCAGCCACAATGTGGCCTGGATGAATTTTTTTAACTGATTTTATCCAACGAACCGTCGACTTTCTTCTATAAAAACCACCAACTGTCACCTGAGAAACGTCGTCAAGGCGTCCATACAAACAAAAGAGCCTTGTTTACTATGACAAAAAAGAGTAATTAGCAGGGACCATATTAACTATTACATTCTCCTAATGAAGGGCAGCCAATTCCATACAGATTAAGTGACATATCCAATTCTACAAACTTAACTATGCCCCCCCGGATTAAGGACAACCATAAGCCAAAATAAATTCAGGACCGAAATAGGACATTGAAAATAATGGAAGAACTCAAACCATTTCTTTACATCGCTGAATGTGAGGGAAAAGAAAAAAACACAAATTCAGAAATGTTAATAAAAGAGTCGATGAATTTCGACTCTACAATTACAGAGGGAGCATCGATAGCTGGAGCTGCACTTGTCGGAGCGGCTGTCTTGGGCGGAGTTTTTGGCGCCATAAAAACAGTTGATACTGATAACAAACCGAGTAATCCCCCCCATGAAAAAAAATTCAGCGACGATATAGTCAAAACTTTGGCAAAAGCCTCAGGATTAATGGTTAAAACATTCGACGATGCAAAAAATCTCGACTGCCTTTTCCCCCCTGGACATCCGTTGCCGGGAAAAATATATAGACTGCACCCATTGGCAGAATTAGCCAATTCTAACAAATCAAATGTATACATCCCCGAAGAAACATATGATGATGTTCTATATGCAGAAAGAGAGGCTGAATTAATTAAACTATTAGTTGCGTTGGGAGCGACCAGAATCTCCATCCGTAAAGCTGGTATGGGCTATCAACAAGAAAGCAAAATCACTTCGGATAGTTCCTCAGCAGACGCCTCTGTCGCATCGATAAAAAGAGAAAGGAAAAACCAATCATATACAAGCCTAGGTCAATATACTTGTGATGCAAGGACGTTCACCCTTGAAGGCTTAGAATGGAAAAAATCAGATCGCCTTGATCTTTCACCATTTGGCTGGTTACTTTATGAACCATCTTGGGGTGCAATGGTGAATGCTCGTGAGGTGGGTGGGTGTCTTCAAGCCTCTATTGAATTAAAAAAGCAAA
>JAKSBM010000962.1 GCA_022361135.1 Desulfobacterales bacterium
GGCTGGTTGTATTTCCAGAAATAGGGTTTTTTGGTGGTGACGAATTCCACCAGGTCCGAGCCTTCCATGGAAGGCAGCTGCCGGGCCCGCTCCACCAGGGAGGTGGGATCCAGGTCAGAGGTGGAAATGATGGCGCGCATGGCACCGGATTTTCGGATGTGTCGGGTCAACGCACGGGTGTCCAGGTCTTCCACACCCAGGACATGGGCCTTGATGAGGTAATCGGCCAGGGTGCCGCGGGATCTAAAATTGGAAGGGAAGTCTTGATATTCTTTAACGATGAAGGCCGAAGCCTGGATACGATCGGATTCAACATCTTCGGGGCTGATGCCGTAGTTGCCGATCAATGGGTAGGTCATGGTTACCATCTGGCCGTGGTAGGAAGGATCCGTCAGGATCTCCTGGTATCCGGTCATGCTGGTGTTGAAGACCACCTCGCCTGTCGCCTCTCCCGGGCCGGTGAAACTTCTGCAGGGGAAGGTTCTGCCGTCTTCCAGGGCAAGTAATGCTTTCATTTCGATTCACACCTGTCTCGTTGCGTTGATTTAAATAATCCGGGAAGAAGGCCCGGATTCTGTACTTCTTGTCGTCCATGTGTTTCGAAACCCATTAAATAGCACAACCCCTCCCCATTTAGCAAGACAACATTCCACCGAATATTTGCGCATATAATTCATTTTTATGCACACAACCCACCACATAATCCCACCATTTCCCCTTCCATATCGCAATTTAGCGCCCAATCCACCGGCATGCTGCATTTATGCATATTATAGCATTCCCACCCCGGACGCCCCCGTGGGCCTAGGCCCTTATGCCTTGATTAAAGCCCGGGGGAATATTATGGTATCTCCACCCTATTAACCCCATATGATCAGGCTGCGCCATGGAATTCACCATATCCCCCGGCATCATCACCCAAACCTTTCCCCAATTGGCCCCGGAGTCGGCGGCCACCCTGGCCAACCAGCTGGACCGGCTGGCCCAGGCCCTGGAAAACCAGAATTTCACCCTGCCCACGGACGAAGGGTTCCAGGCCCAGCTCACCCGGGTCATGCTCTTCAGTCCCTACAGCGGGGATGCCTTTATCCAAAATCCGACCCTGCTCAAGGAGTTGGCCGACGCCGGGGACCTCAACCGCCCCCATGCCCCGGACACCCTGGCCCAACGGGCCCAGGAATTGTGCGAAACCAGCGCCACCCATGAATTGGGGGAGGCCCTGTTCCAATTCAAACTCAGGGAAAACCTGCGCATCGCCTGGCGGGACCTCAACCAGCTGGCCGACCTGGAAGAAACCCTCACCGATCTTTCCGATCTGGCCTGCGCCTGCATCTCCCAGGGCCTGGACTTCCTCCACCAACAGCTCTGTCTCACCCACGGCACCCCCATGGACAGCCAGGGCAACCCCATGGAAATGATCATTCTGGGCATGGGAAAACTGGGGGCCTCGGAGTTGAATTTTTCCTCTGACATCGACTTGATCTTTGTCTACCCCGAAGATGGATACACCCAACTCAACGGGGCCATGGAAACGGCCAATGTGGATTTTTTCACCCGGCTGTGCAAGCGATTCCTCGCCCTTTTCCAAGGGGGCAACGGCATGAATTTTTACCGGGTGGACACCCGGCTGCGACCCTTTGGGGATGCCGGTCCCCTGGTCATGTCGGCCTCGGCATTCGAGGACTATTACCAGGCCCATGGCCGGGAGTGGGAACGCTACGCCATGATCA
>JAKSBM010000622.1 GCA_022361135.1 Desulfobacterales bacterium
CCGGCCATGTCTGCCAGAACCTCTATCTGGCCTGCCAGGCCATTGATGCCGGCACCTGTGCCATAGCGGCCTACGACCAAGAGGAGCTGGATGAATTCCTGGGCCTGGACGGGGAGGATGAATTTGCCCTCTATCTGGCCCCGGTGGGCAAGGTGGAAGAACAGCAATAAACGCCCAAGGGCATATTCCTTTCACCCCCCGGGAAAAATTCCATGGCCCAATTAAACCGGGGCAAATGTTTTCAAAATCAGATCTTCTGCTCCTGGGATCTAAAGCAGGGAATACAAAGATCCTTACCGGCAAAGCGTCGGATACGGGATTCCATGACCTTTTCTCCGCAATCGGCGCAGACCATGCTGTTCAGGATGCGGGCACCCCGCACCGGTGCCTGGTCAATGGACTTGATTTCAAACAAGGGGGCCAGGTCGTGGGCCATGATGGCCTGGGTCCGGGCGGCCTTGGGGTTTTCCGCATTGGGATCGTCCGGAACGATGTGGTCCAGGAAGAGGGCCCGAAATCCCCTGCCGGCCTTGCGGTCGAAAAAGGTAAACCCGGCTTTGCCGTAATCCCAATGGACCAGATTGCCCTTGCCATAGGTACAGGGGGTGAGAAATTGGATGGCATCCACCCCGCACATGTCCGTTTCCGTGACACAGACCACGTCGGAATCCGGTGTAAGGTTCAATTCCCTTCGGGCCAGTTCGACGGCCCGGATGCCGATGGCCAGGCCGGGACAGGAATGGCCGTGGAAGGCGATGGTATCTTGAATTTCCTTGGTATCTATGGTGCAACGCATTGGCGTCTCCTTTGTAACGAATTTGAATGTGGAATCGTTCCCCCGGGGCATGGGTGGATCGGCCCCGGGAAAACCCCGTTAAAAATATCGCCGGAAAGCCGCAGGGGTCAAGGAAAAGAATTTGCTTTCCCCGGAAAAATCCCCTAGTATTTCCCTTGCCAATTTCCACAGGAGGAGAATGCCGTGCTCAAAGATCTGATCAAAAACGCATCCAGAATTCACACCCGGGACCTGAACTTCACCACCTATCCGGTCAGCGACACCGATGTCATTGTCCATGGCGAGCTCAAGGACATGCGCCATGTCTCCATCTTCCACGTCACCGGCGTGGTCAAGGATCCCGGTCCCATCCATCACATCAGCTTCACCTGCCACCTTGCCCCCAATCCCCTTCGCATTGTTAAAGCCGAGGCGGAGATGCTCACGGTGCCCCTGGAGGAATGTCAGGATTGCCTGGACCGGGTTTCCCTCCTTGAAGGCATGGAAATCAAATCCGGATTTTCAGATGCCGTGGACCAGATCATGGGCCGCACCAAGGGCTGTACCCACCTGTGCCACCTCATCAAAACCATGGCCCAGGAGATGGTCCATGGCTGGATGACCTGGAACCGGCGGAAAACAGAAGATCACCCCCGGCGTCCCACCAGCCTGAAGGAAAGCCAATACCTCATCAACTCCTGCCGGGTCTGGAAGGAAGGGGGCACCCGCATGCGGCAATTGGCAAAGGATCTGAAAAAGATAGATCCTAAGGGGATGGCCCCGGACACCCCCGGGGAATAAGTTCACGAATTAGAGGTCACCTCTAATAATTATCTTTTGACATGATTTCAGCATTGCAGAAGCAATTTTAATCCCCGAAATACTTTATGTATTACTCCGGTCAAAATTCTTCTGCGCCTCGAACGCATGCTAAAATCCTAAATTATTAGAACTACCCTATAGTTTAGGAATGGAAAAACCGGAGGCCCGACCTCAGGAAGTCATTTCCCGAATCTGATCCTCTTCACGCCCCTCCCATAGGTATTGGGAAAGGTCGATGCGGCCGGAAACCGAAACCACAATACCTTCGGATTCCAGCAATGCCTGTTGTTCTTCCAGGCCCTGGCCGGGCTTCAGGGAAATCCGGCCCTGGGCATTGATCACCCGGTGCCATGGCAATTGATACTTCCGGGACATGGAATGGAGGAGGCGGGAAACCTGACGGGCAGCCCTTGGGTTGCCGGCCAGGGCGGCAACCCGGCCATAGGTCAGAACCCGACCCTGGGGAATGGCTTGAATGACGGCCAGGGCCGCCTGTGTAAACGGGGTGTGCATGGGCCAGAATCCTGCCATGAAATGCCCGGGGTTTCAAGGAAACAAAATCCTGCCCCACTTTTCCATTGAATTCCCGGCCCGGATTCCCCTATAGTGGGCGCCATTTAAATCCCAAGGAAAGGCAGTCCATGAAAACCCAACCCGCTTCCCCTTTGATTCCCCTGGCAGCCGTAATCGCGGCGGTATTCCTCTGGGGCGCATCCTTTTCCACCATGCGCATGGCCATGAACCAATTGGATCCCTCGGCCGTAATGTTCCTTCGCTTTGCATTTGCCCTGACCGCCCTGCTCCCCTTCCTTGGTCGACTCTGGCCCCGAAACTACCAGGCCGGAGACTGGAAACCCCTGGGCATCCTGGTCCTTTGCCAGCCCTGCCTTTATTTTCTATTTGAATCCCGGGCCCTGGTTTACACCACCTCCTCTCAAGTGGGGCTGATTTCCGCCTGCCTTCCCCTGATGGTGGCCCTGGCCGCACGGATCATACTCAAGGAAACCATGAAACCCTTGACCCTGGTGGGGCTGTTTTTATCCATTGCCGGAGTGGTGGGGTTGACCGCCTTCCAGGCCCAGGGAGAAACCGCCCCCCATCCCATCCTGGGGAACATCATGGAAATCCTGGCCATGGCCTGCGCCTGCATCTACATGATCCAGATCAAACAGCTTTCCAACCGGTACAACGGCTGGACCCTGACCGCGTTTCAGATCATCACCGGCACCCTGTTTTTCTCCCCGGGCATCCAGGGAATACTGGCGGCCCCGGCCGGGACCTGGACAATGGAACTCATTGCCACCCTGGCCTTTCTGGGTGTATTTGTCTCCCTTTTGGCATTTGGTCTTTACAACTATGCCATGGGTCTGTTGCCGGCGGCCCGGGCGTCAATTTTTATCAATTTGATCCCGGTCATTGCCGTATTCCTGGGCTGGCTCCTCCTGGATGAAACCTTGAACCAGATCCAAAGCATTGCCGCGGCCGTGGTGATATTCGGCGTCATCCTGAGCAACCGGGCCCAGCCCGCCTGACCTCCACCGGAATTAACAGCCCATGGGCAATCTGCTTCAACGCCCCAATTGAAGCAGATTGCCCATGGAAAAAGACCCTCCTCACCCACGCCCACGCAATTTATCAAAAAAAAACCCGCCGCCGACGCAGCGGTTTTCGCCACCGCCACCATGGCCCTGCCTTTTGTCAAACCGGAAATTCCACAGGAAAAAATCGCCTGCACCCATTCCCTGACCGACATCGCCCCCCTTTCCCATCCCATGGGCATTTCCTCCACTTTGGTTTGGAAATGGAACCCCGCCACATTTTCTTAATCCCTTGATAAATTAAGATAAAATCTATAGCATACCCATAATTGATTCTCTTCAATGGATGATGATCCATCCGAACTTCATCCATCTTCTTTCTTTGCCCATGGGCCCGTTAGATCGTTTTTCACCGATATAATAGAGGAAAGCCCCATGTCACAACATTGCAACGACAATACGATAACACCCACCCATGTGGTGGGCATTGGTGCCTCCGCCGGCGGGCTGGTCGCCCTTGAAGAATTTTTTAAAACCATTCCCTCCAAAACCGGTCTATCCTTTGTGGTGATCCAGCATTTGCCTGCGGACCACAAAAGCATGATGCTGGAATTGTTATCACGGCACACCGATTTAAAGGTCTGCTACATCGAAAATGACATGGTCCTGGAGCCGGACAGCGTCTACCTGATCCCACCGGGGAATAATGTTAAATTATTTCACAACACCTTTATTCTGGAAGCCCCAAAGGAAAAACAATCCCAGATCAACCTGCCCATTGATATCTTTTTTACATCCCTGGCAGATTCCCAGGAAGAAAAAGCCATTGCCATCATTCTTTCGGGTACGGGCAGCGACGGTTCCCGGGGAATCCGCCACATCAAGGAGAAATTCGGGATCAACATCGTCCAAAGCCTGGAAACGGCCCAGTTTGACGGCATGCCCAAAAGTGCCATGGAAACAGGAATCGTGGACTTTGTCCTCCCCCCGGACAAAATGATCCATCACATCCTGGCCTATATCCAGCACCCCTTTGCCAGGCAACCCACCTGCCAGCCCAGAATCATGGCCGATGAAACCGGCTTGACCCGCATTTTTTCCCTGCTGCGGGAAAACCATCTGGTGGACTTCACCTTTTATAAGCAGGCCACGGTTCTCCGGCGCATTGAGCGACGAATGACCATTAATCAAGTGCACGAATTATCTGACTATATTAAATATCTGGAGAGCTATCCCAAGGAAATCAACACCCTTTACAATGAATTGCTCATCGGGGTAACCGGCTTTTTCAGGGATCCCAGTGCCTTTGAATACATCCGCAAAGAAGTCATACCGCAAATTCTAACCCAGAAGGATAATAAGGAAATCCGTTTTTGGATAGAAGGCTGTTCAACCGGAGAAGAAGCCTATAGTCTGGGGATTCTTTGCCAGGAGTGCATGAAGGAGGAAAAAATTTCGCCCGATGTTAAAATTTTTGCCACCGACGTGGATAAACGGGCAATCATCACAGCCTCGGACGGCATTTACCATGAAAGCATCACCGCAGATATCCCCCATAACCTGTTGACCAATTATTTCCATCGCAAGGAAGGCCATTTCCAAATTTCACGGCAAATCCGGGAAATGGTGGTTTTTGCCCAGCACAATATCCTCAAGGACCCGCCTTTTACAAACATTGATCTGGTCAGTTGCCGTAACATGTTGATCTATCTCCAGCCCATTCTCCAAAAGCGGGCCCTGGAAAAATTCAATTTTGCATTGAAACAGGATGGATTTCTCTTCCTGGGCGCCAGTGAATCCATTGGGGAGATGAATCACTATTTTGAATCCCTGAACAATAAATGGAAAATATACCGTTCCCGGGGGAATCGCTCCCAGCACATGAGCGGGCTGGAACGTTATGCGCCGGATAGCCCGGGCCGGCAGGATCCCCGCTCAAAGCTTTTGAGTGGGACCAGACCCCTGATGCAGGAACGGGTCATGGAACAGATGGTCACCCTCCTGGCGGAACGGTATATGGATTTAACCATTCTGGTAAACGATGCCAATGAAATTCTCCATGTTTTTGGACAAACCGAGGGCTTTTTAAAATTTCCTGCCGGGAAACCGGTGAACGATATCCAAAAGGCCCTGATAAAGGAATTGAAGGTACCGATCATTGCCGGCCTCCAAAAAATTTTCAAGGGCAACGAACCGGCCAAATACGCCCAAGCCCAACTCCAGGTCAACAACGCCGCCATGACCGCAAAAATCGAAATTCACCCCATCAGAACCCATTCCGACGGCAGCACACTGGCTGTAATATTAATCCACAATGAAGAAAGCCAGACAAAAAAAGAAAACATCCCATTGGAAGAAATCGATATCCATGTGGAAAGGCGCATTGAAAATCTGGAAACCGAACTTCAATTTACCCGTGAAAGCCTGCAGACCACCATCGAGGAATTGGAAACCTCCAATGAAGAATTGGGTGCCACCAACGAGGAATTGATGGCCAGCAACGAAGAACTCCAGAGCACCAATGAAGAGCTCCAATCGGTGAACGAAGAACTCTACACCGTCAATGCCGAATACCAGGGGAAAAACCTGGAATTGGTGGAGACGAAAAATGACCTGGAAAATCTGTTGAACAATCTGGAAATCCCCATCCTCTTCCTGGACGAAAAGCTAAGGATCCGCCAATTTACCCCCCAACTCAAAAAGCTGTTTAAAATCACGGACCAGGACATCGACCGCCCCATTGATCACACCATTCACCACTTTGTGAATTTTGATCCCACGGAAATAGTGAAACGGGTTCTTGAAACCGAAGAAAACGAAGAGAAGGAAGTGGCGACAAAGGAAGGATTATGTTACCTTATAAAAATAAAACCCTATCGGATTTCAGCCAATTACACCGCCGGGGTCATCATCGTATTCATCGACATCACCACCCGTAAGAAAAATGAATTTGTTCAGCAACGCCTGGATACCGTTATTATGGACTCCAACGACGCAGTCACCGTCCTCGACCTGGAAGGCAATATCACAGCCTGGAACCATGGTGCTGAAAAGATATACGGTTATACGGAAGCCGAAGCTCTGGAAATGAATATCCATCAACTTGTCTGCCCGGACACCACACCGGATCCACTCTCTTTCCTGGACCTGATGCGACAGGGGAAAGCCGTTGTTCCCTTTGAAACCACACGGAAAACCCGATGGGGAGATCGAATCTTCGTTTATCTAACAGCAACCCAATTGGTGGACGACAATGGTGTCATGGTGGCTGTTGCAACCACGGAAAGGAAAACCAAAGATCCTTCCGATGAATAGACAAGGATGTTAAACATGGGTACCCATCCATCCAAACCCCAGTTTCAGAAATTAAAAAAAGCAGCTGAAGATATCATCCAGAAAAAGGGCAAAGACATTTATCTGGAAGAGCTTGAATCTGACATGGATTTAAAAAGCCTGCTCCATGATCTCCAGGTCTACCAGGTGGAACTGGAAGTCCAAAACAATGAATTAAAACAGGCACAGCAGGAGTTGGAAATTGCAAAGGAACATTATTTCCAGCTCTTCAATCAGATCCCGGTGGGATACATCTCCGTGGACAGCTCCGGAATTATCCTTAAATCCAATCAAGCTTTCCAGGAAATGATCCAGCAACCCTTTTCACGATTATACCGGCGCCCCTTCCTCCACTTCATCGAACCCGCGGATCAAAACGCGTTCCTGGGCCATTTTCAGCAATTCATCCAAAACAAAGAAAGGCATCACCTGGATGTGCAACTCCGAGCGGTGGAGGGAAAGCAATTGGATGTCCAATTGGATGTCAAAATCCTTGAACGCCCACGGGAATACAACCAGGGGCAGGATATCATTCTCATTTCAGTGGTGGATGTCACCGAAAAAAAACAAATACAAAGGGCCCTGCGGGAACATCGGAACCGCCTGGAAACCATCATTGAAGATATTCCGGCCATGGTCTGCCGCTTCAATGCCAAGGGTATCATTCTGTACAGCAACAATGATTTCGACCATATATACAAAACCGGGGCCTACCAAGGGGCTGACTATAATTTCTTTGAGCTTATTCCCCAGGAACAAAGGGATTTCATCCAAATGGAATTCCTCAGCCTCACCCCGCCGTCTCCGACCAAGGTCATTGAATTTTCCACACAAAAAGATGGGGAAGAACGCCACCATCGCTGGGCCATTCGAACCATATTCGACGATGAAAACAGCCCCGTTGCATACCAGCTGGCCGGACAGGACGTCACCGAAGAATTACGAATTCTCAAGGAACGGGAGGAAAAGGAAAAACTCCAAAGCCTTGTGGAGCTCTCCGGAGCCGTCTGCCATGAACTGCGCCAGCCACTTCAGGTGGTTGTGGGGCGGGTTGAGCTGATATCCATGGATCTCAACCATGACAAACATCTATTAAAGGATATCGAAGAATTAAAGAAACAAATCCTTCGAATCAATGCCGCCCTGAACCAATTGGACCATATCACCCGGTATAAAACCCGGTCCTATGTGGGCGATGTGAAAATCATCGATCTGAAAAAAGCCTGTGAACGGAGGAAATACCCGCGTTACTCTCCGAAAAAGCCCTTGAGCATAGAATTCACCAGCCCAGGCCTCCCCGCCGGGGAAGTCATTGACCTATCCAAGGGCGGAGTTTCCTTCCGCCCACCACGGGAAAACGATTATATGAATGGAGAGGAAGCCCTCCAATGCCGGATCATGGACCAGGCCAGGAACATCCTGGTGGACGATCTCTGGTGCACCCCATTGACCCGGAACCCAATGGATACGGATGTGACCCAATTACCGGCACAATCGCCCAGGCACAGGATGGCCTTCCAGGACCCGGGCAAAACCCAGCTCCTTGGGGTGGAAAAACTGCTGTACGAGATGTCCCCCCTCTAGGACAAAATAAAAATTAGGATCTGACATGTTGCCACCCCAGCGAGTTCAATTCACCATGGCCATGATCATCCTGGCCGTATGCCTGCAAACTTCCCCCGGGATATCCGCCCAACGAATCCTTGTGCTTGAAACCATGACCGCCCCCATTGTCCAAGAATTCACCCGGTCATTCATTGCCCGATTCAATCAACTCCATGGAAGCCGGGCCCCCAAAATCATTAAATTCAATGCCCAGGGGGATGGATCCCAGGCCAGGGCATTTTTAGCCAGGGAAAGCACATCCCATCCTCCGGACCTGGTGGTTTCCGTTGCAACCCTGGCAGCCAAGGCATCCAAAGCCATGCTGGGCCACACCCAAATTCCACAGGTTTTCATGTGTGTGACGGATCCGGTGGGGGCGGGACTTATTCCCTCACTGGACCAGGCGGCCGACAATATGACGGGGAAAGCCCACTATATCCCCGCGGAAACCAAAATAAATATGATCCTGAAAATCCTGGGACCACAACTGGGAGAGCGGCCGATTCGTTTTGGATATATTTACACGGATTATCCCGCCGACCTCAGCGATTACGAACGCCTCCAAGACGCCGCCAGGACCATCAAAAACATCGTTTTCGTTCCCCGCAAAATAGCCTACCAACCCATTGCCCAAAATAAAAAACAACTATTGGAACACGTCCGTGATGCCGCCCGGGAACTCCAGGGGAAAATCGATTATTTCTGGTCCCCCCGGGGCGTGTTGGCGGTGCTCCCGGACCATGATAAACTGCTGCTGGATTTTCCCCAAAGTCCCCTATTGGTCGGTGCAACGGAAAACAGTGTTAAAATGGGGGCATTGGTCCACATCACCGGGGATCCCAAATCCCAGGCCCGGGATGTGGCCACCCTCTGCCATGCCATTTTAAATGGCAAATCCCCCGGGGATATCGCGCCCTCACTTCCCCGGGACATCCAGTTCTCCGTGAATCTGAAAACAGCCATTCGCTTGAACATGCCCATTCCGTCGGACATACTGGAACTGGCCAAGGGACACATCCATAATTGACCATGGGATTCCAAACCAAAATCACCCTTTTCATTCTCCCCATCATCTTTGCCGCCGTGGCCGGGGTGGGGGTATGGAATTTCATGGCCGCCCGGGACACGGTTTACCAATACACCTATGAACAAATCGACCTGATCCTGGAAGAGACCCTCTCCCATGAATTGATCCGCAGGGAAAAAATCCTCAGGCAGACGGAAATGGACCAGGTGGATTTCTTTGTCCGGGAATACCAGAATGAAGCCCTGGCCGCCCTGGGAAAGGAAATGGAAAATAAGGAGGGGGCATACGCAGTCCTGAACAGCCAGAAGGAATTCATTTTACTCCCCAAAGAAATGACCGCCCAAACCCTTTCCCCCCTCCTGGAAAAACTATTCAATGGAGCCCCGGAATTCCCCCAGCAGGGGCGATTCATGGACAAGGCCAGCCACCAGCAATTTTACGTTGCAGCGGCATTTCCCCCCTGGGGATGGACACTGGTATATTTCATTGAAGCCGCTCCCATCCATGGGGCCATATCCGACATTTTCCGTCGAACCTGTATCATCATCTCTGTCTTCTTATTTTTAGGCATCCTGGGGCTTCTTGGAATCCTACGAAAGGTTCTTACCCAGCGGGTGGTCTTGCTGAAAACCGCTGCCGCCCGCATCGCAAGGGAACAATCCATCCAAACCATAGACATCAAATCCCACGACGAGTTGGGGGATCTGGCCCGATCCATGGAACTCATGTCCGAAACCCTCTACCACCACAACGTCAAACAGGAAAAAATGAAAACAGAACTCATGACCCTTAACCGGGAATTGTTCACCAGTAACCAGAACCTGGAAGAAATGAGCAAAAACATGGAGATGCAGGTGGCCCAGCGAACCCAGACCCTGGAGGACATCAACCAGGAGTTGACCGCCAATATCGCCTCCATCGAAGCCGAACTCAACCAGGCCAACCAGAAACGCACCCGCCTCACGGAAAAACTCTCCGGCTTGCTCCTGAAGCAGGCAGACATGGTCCAG
>JAKSBM010000208.1 GCA_022361135.1 Desulfobacterales bacterium
AGGCGGATCAGGGTTTTGCCCAGGGTGGTTTTTCCGCATCCCGATTCCCCCACAATGCCCAGGCATTCCCCCCGGTTCAGGGTGAGATTGATCCCATCCAGGGCCTTGACGCTGTTGACCTGCCGCTGGAGAATCCCCCCCCGGATGGGGTAATGGCAGGCCAGGTCCGTGAGGGTGAGCAGGGGACGGGTCATGGTCGGCCTCCATGGAGGAAACAGGCCACGCAATGGGGGGCCAGGCCGGCATCGGTTTCCCCGGTTGGGTTGGATTCAGACGGCAGGGGGGCCAGGGGGGGCGGCTGGCATTTGCAGATTTCCATGGCCTGGGGGCATCGGGGGTGGAAACGGCAACCCGTGGGCGGATCCACCAAATTGGGCACATGGCCGGGAATGGGGGCCAGATCCTGTTGGCTTTCCATGCGGGGCACCGCCTGGATCAAGGCCCGTGTGTATGGGTGGGCCGGGTTTTGGAAAACCTGGGTCGTGGTACCGGTTTCGCACAGGCTGCCTGCGTACATCACCCCCACCTGGTCGCAGGTCTGGGCCACCACCCCCAGATCATGGGTGATGAGCAGGACCGAAGAGATGATTTTTCTTTGTTTCAGGTTTTTCAGAAGCTCCAGAATCTGGGCCTGGACCGTGATGTCCAGGTTGGAGGTGGCTTCATCGGCGATGAGGAGTTCCGGTTCCCCGGCCAGGGCCATGGCAATGACCACCCGTTGTTTCATCCCCCCGGAGAGCTGGTGGGGATAACGGTGGATGATCTGGCCGGGGGCGGGAATTCCCAGTTTTTCCAGAAGATCCCTGGATTTTTCCAAGGCCGAGGCCCTGACGGCCCGGTCCCACTGCTTCAACAGGGGAAGCCGGGAAAGAATCGGCCCCAGGGCCGGTGTCTTCAATACCCCCCGAAGCAGGGGCCGGGCCAGGGGGGAAACGGGTTTGGGGGGGAAGGGGCTGTAGGGTTCGGGGTAAAGTAAGCTCTGGATGATGGATGGGCTGCGGTGGAAGAGATAGCTTTCGGCGATTTGTTCCCCCACGGTCATGATGGGGTTGAGGGCGGCATTGGGCTCCTGGAAAACCATGGAGATGGCGTTGCCCCGGATCCCTTCCATTTCCGCCTCGCCGAGGCGGAGCAGATCCACTGCCTTGCCGGTCCGGGGGGAGAATCGGATCTGTCCGCCTTGGATGACCCCGGGGGATTGGACGATGCGGAGGATGGAACGAACGGTGACGCTTTTGCCGCAGCCCGATTCTCCCACCAGGCCGAAAAATCGGTCCCGGGGCAGAGACAGAGAAAGGTTCTCCAGGGCTTTGACCACCCCTTCATAGGTGTAAAAGCGGGTGGTGAGACCGGCGATGTCAAGGATGGGCGTCTCCATTTTATTTTCGCCTCAATTTGGGGTCAAAGGCGTCCCGGAGGGCATCGCCGAAAAGGTTCCAGGCCAGGACAAAGAGGACCATGGCTCCGCCGGGAAAGGCAATGGTGTACCAATATTTCAGGGGATCCCCCGGGGGACCCACAATATAGTTCCGGGCCATGGCCAGCATCTGTCCCCAGTCGGCATAGCCGATGGGGGCGCCCAAACCGATGAAGGAGAGGAATGCCGCGGTGATGACGATGGAACCGGCATCCATGAAGGCAATGACCATGACCGGGAATACCGCATTGGGAAAAATGTGGCGCACCATGATCATGGCATCGGACACCCCCATGGATTTGGCAGCCAAAATATAATCCTGGTTTCGCACCGAGAGGACCCCGGCCCGCATCACCCGGGCGTAGCGGCGCCAGACCACCAGGATCAGGGCCACCATGATTTGATCCAGTCCCCGGCCGAAGCGGACCACAAAGGCCATGGCCAGGATGGTGAAGGGTACGGCAAAAAAGACATCCACCATGCGCATGAGGATTTCATCGATCCAGCCCCCGTAGTATCCGGCGATGATGCCCACGGATGCCCCCAGGGTAAAGGCGGCGGCCACCACGATGAGGCCGATGCGAAAGGCGGTGCGGGAGCCCCAGACCACCCCGTAGAAAATATCGTATTGGCCCGAGGTGGTGCCGAAAATGCGATCCGGCCCCGGGGCTTTGGGGGTCATGGAATAGCCCTTGTGGGGCATCATATAGGGGCGGTGTTTGTGTTTGGGCGGTGCAATCCAGGGGGCGGCCAGGGCGGTGACGGCAAAGGCCAGGAGCAGCAGGGTGCCCAGGATGGCCGATGGGTTGGAAAAGATCCGTTTCAGGGTGAATGTGAATTCCTTGAGTCGGGGGGAGGTCATGGTTTTTCCTTTCAACCCAGGCGGATCCGGGGGTCAATGACGGCGTAGAGGATATCGATGATCAGGTTGGCCACCACATAGATCAGCCCCAAAAAAATGCTCACGGCCAGGACCACGGGGATATCCAGCTGGGTGGCGGCCTTGACCAAAAGCAGGCCCAGGCCGGCCCGGTTGAAGATGAATTCCACGGTCACCGAACCTTCAATGGAAAGGGCCACCAGCCAGCCCGCCACGGTGACGGCCGGGAGCAGGGCATTCTTTTTGGCATGTTTGTGGTGGACTGTGTGGGCGTCGGCCCCCTTGGCCCGGGCCGTGATCACATAATCCTTGGACAATTCTTCCAGCATGGAGGAGCGCATGACCCGGATGAGGATGGCAATGACCACGGTGACCTGGGTGAGCACGGGTAGAACCAGGTGGCGCAATCCATCGGTGACCACCCAGAGATTCCGGTTGAGGATCCCGTCCACCACCACCATGCCGGTGTAGCGGGTAAATTGGTCGGGATGGTTGGTGATGAAATCATCCACGGCATCGGAGACCACCCCCGGAGGGAAGAGTTGGAATTGGGAATAGAAGACCATGAGCAGGATCAGGGCAAAGAGGAAGGTGGGCAGGGACCATCCGATGATGGCGGCAATGCGGGTGGTGTGATCGATGAAACTGTCCCTGTGGATGCCAGCCACCGTCCCTAACCAGATGCCCAATGTGATGATAATGGGCATTGAAAAAAGATTCAGCTCCAGGGTGACGGGCAGGTATTTGACCATGGCATCCAGGGTGGGGGAAGCCGCGGTGACGGAATAGCCGAAATTGCCCTGGGAAATCTGTTTGAGCCAGTTCATGTATTGGATGTGGAAGGGTTGATCCAGCCCGTATTTTTTCACCAGCTTGGGGATTTCCTTCACCTGCTGGGGGGAGCGGACATAGGCGGCGGCCCGCCGTTCCGGGGAAAAACTCATGAGGATGGAAAACATGAGAATGGAAACCCCGAAAAGAACCAGGACCATGAGGGCCAGCCGCCGTGTGATAAATGCCGCCAAGGACCGCCTCCTATTTCAAATGGTAGAAAAAGGTGTAGGTGCCCTGGTACATGGGATTGGGATGGAAGCCTTGGACGTCTCCGGAGAATCCCTTGGCCCCCAGTCGCTGGATCACCGTGACCCCGGGGATATCTTCGGCCCAGATGTCCTGGAGCCGGTGATATATTTTTTCCCGTTCTGCGGGGTCGGCGGTCTCAATGCCCTGTTTGATTAAAGCATCCACCTCGGGGCGGTTGTATCCAATGTATTTGGAATAAAACCCTTCGGAGTGGAGGTAGGGAAAGGCGAAATTATGGGGATCGGGGTAATCCGCACCCCAGCCCACAACAAATGCGGGGAGCCGGTGTTGCTGGATGGCGGTGAGGTATTCCCCCCAGTCCAGGGCCTGGACATCCACCTGGAATTTGGGATTCAGTCCATTGATGTTTTCCGCCATCATGGTGGCGGCCACCCGCCTGATTTCCCGTCCCGTATTGTGGAGGAGGGTGAGCTTAAAGCCGGTGTCCCAGAGTTTTCCCCCGTGGGCTTTTTTCAAATGGCTTTCCACCTTGCCCATGTCAAATTGGGGGTGGGAGGTTTTTTTCTGGTAGGGAAGGCCGTCCACAATGGGGGTGTCCGGGATGGAGCCCATGCCGTTGGCCACTTCCTGGATGATGGCGTTGTAATCAATGGCGTGGGCAAAGGCCAAGCGGACATCTTTGTCTGCAAAGAAATTGGAGGGGATGCCCTTTCCATCCAATTTGCCCGATCCCACATAGGGGTTGGCCGTCATCTCCAGCCTTTGGGTGAACATGGCGCAGGTGACCCCCAGGTTGGGATATTTATAGAGGCGAACATGGGGCAGGTTTTCCATTTCGGCAAAGTATTGGGCCGGGATTTCAATGTCGTTGGCATCCTGGTTCAGAAACATCATCTTCCGGGTGGACCATTCGGGGATGATTTTGATGCGTACGGTTTTATAGGC
>JAKSBM010000949.1 GCA_022361135.1 Desulfobacterales bacterium
AGGACGGCAAAGGCCACAAAGAGGCAGAGACCGGCGGCATCAATGGCGGCGGTGGCCACCTGGAGACCTTGGGACAGGGCAATGTTACCCTCTTTCTTCAGGGGATCAATGGAGCCGCCCACGACCAGGATGTTGGCGGTGACGCCGTAACCTGCGGTGTGGTCTGCGCCCATGGGGGTGGTGGCGTAGGTGACGCCAACGCCCTTGCAGGCACGGGGGTCATAGGCGGGCAGGGCCTGTTTTTTCACAACCGGGATCCGGTCCACGCCCAGGGCATCGCCGGTGAACTGGGCACCGTTGCCGATGATTTTGCCTTCGGCGCTGTATTCTCCGATCTGGGAGAGAAGTTTAACGGCGGCGTCGGCATCGCCCCATTCCAGCATGTCGCCTTCCACGGCCACGCCCAGCGTGACGCTCATTTCAATGGTGTCCAGGCCGAAATCGTCGCAGAGGCGGTCCATGAGGGCGATGGCGTCCAGATCCTTGATGCAGGTGTGGGCACCAAAGGCCCAGAGGGTTTCATATTCAAAACCCGTGGTCAGGGGCTTGCCGTCTTCACCATGGTATACGTTGGAGCATTTCATGACGCAGCCGGGGTGGCATCCTTCGGTGGTGATTCCGCCGCGGGCCTGGATGGTTTCGGCCATGGTTTCTCCGGAAATGGCCTGGGCATGTTCAAAACGGCCGGTGCGGAAGTTTTTGGTGGGCATGGCGCCGGCTTCGTTGATCACGTTGACCAGAACGGCGGTTCCCAGTGCGGGCAGGCCTTCGCCGGTGACGGGGTGACCCTTGAGCATTTCAACCCAGCGTCTGTTGGCGGCCTTGAATTCTTCGGGGTTTACGGGCTTGATGCGGTCGGCACCCTTGTCGTCCACCACGATGGCCTTGATTTTTTTGGCACCCATGACGGCACCCAGACCCCCGCGGCCGTGGGCACGACCGGGGCGGCCGTTCATGTCGGCCTGCTGGATACTGGCACCCTTGAGACGCTGTTCACCGGCCTGGCCGATGGAAAGAACGCCTACGTTTTTGCCGTATTCGGCCCAGAGGGCTTCCATGACTTCGTAATTGCCCTTTGTCACCAGATCTCCGGCGGG
>JAKSBM010000686.1 GCA_022361135.1 Desulfobacterales bacterium
TCTTCAACCGCTCCAGATTCACGTTGTCCACAATTCGGTCCGGACACCCCGGTGCCAGGATCCCGGTTTTTTCCATGTCGGTTTCCAGGCCGATCCTTTCCATGAGGCCGTACCACAATGCCTCGCATTCCCGGGCATCCTTGCCGCCCAACAGTCCATGGAGGGTCTCCATATGGCCCCCCCCGGCCTCGGCCATCAATTGGGCATTGATGGAAAAAAAACGCCCCAGAACCAGGGCCACGGCATGGCCGTGGGGCAGGCCGTGGTGGGTGGTCAGGGTATAGGAAAGGGCATGGGGGGCCGTGGTCTTGGTGATATTGATGGCCCGGCCGGCCATGTTGGCCCCCATGAGCATGGACGCCAGGGAGGCATCGTCGGGATGATTCACCGCAGTTTCCAGGGCGGGCAGGATGGCGGATATGGCCCTTTCGGCATAGGCCCGGCTCTCCTGGGTGGCGCTGCGATTCCAATGGGACTCCACGGCCTGGCACAGGGCATCCATGCCCGAAGCTGCCCGCTGGGCCGGCGAGGCCGACCGGGTGAGATCCGGGTCCAGGACGGCAAATTCCGGCAAAAGACTTTCATGGGCCAAGGAAAATTTCCTTTTCTTCACATAGGCCACGGCAAAATGAGTGGATTCACTGCCGGTTCCCGACGTGGTGGGCAGGGCCACCATGGGGGAAACCGCCTCCGTCACCGCCGATGTTTTGATAAGGGATTCAAAGTCCTCATCCCTATGGGGGGCCAGGGTTTTGATCAGTTTGGCCATATCCATCACCGATCCCCCGCCCACGGCCACCACCAGGTCCGGCTGAAACGCCCTGAACAGGGCAATGCCGGCCATGGCATCCTCCAGGCTGGGGTTGACGGAAAAATCCGAAAACCGGATCCATTCCCGATCCCCTAAACAATGGTTCACGACCCGTTCCGCACCGCTCTGGGTATAGGAGGCCTTTCCCGTCACCAGGAAAATCCGCCCATAACCACCTCTTTCCAATATTCGGGACAATTCCCCGGCACAGCCAAAACCGCTGTCAATACGCTGCTTCATATCAACCTATCCAATATAATATGAAAGGGAGGTCTCCCCCTTCCGTGGGTGTTTTCCAAAGCCCTCGGGCCAACCAAGGACCATGGATATGTTTTACCGAAGCCATCGGGAAAAACAAGATCAAACCCGCCGCAATTCCATTTGCCGATGAGGTAAATCCCACCTATACAGATCAGCCTCCGGCGTCCCGCGGTACAGCCCACGCTCCCCGGTTCCCTGAAACAGAAAAGGATATGATAAAAGGAAGATGGACAAAGACGGCCCTGCCCCTGGATCCAGGTACAAATCCTTTCCATCCCCATCCAACCCTTGACAAAGCCAAGGGCATTTTCTAGATTACCGGCAGCTAAAAACAGAATCACCGGGTAGCTGACACCGCCCGACAAATACATCAGGGGAACAATCATGTTGCTGAGCTTATCCACCTGGCCGGAAGTTGAAGATTACCTGAAAACCTCAAAGGGGATCATCGTTCCCGTGGGATCCACAGAACAGCACGGCCCCATGGGATTCATCGGAACAGATGCCATCTGCCCCGAAAAAATCGCCCACGATTTTGCCCGACAGTCCGGAGTATTGGTGGCCCCCACCCTCCCCCTGGGCATGTCACAGCACCACCTGGGCTTCAGCGGGAGCATCACCCTGCGGCCCTCCACCTTCATGGCCGTGGTCAAGGATGTCATCCAATCCCTGGCCGTCCATGGATTTACCCACTTCCTGTTTTTCAACGGCCACGGCGGCAATGTGGGCCCCCTGAACGCTGCATTCTCGGAAATCTATGCCGATCACAGCCTCAGGGGTGCAAGCTGCCCCCTCCATTGTAAGGTGATGAATTGGTACGAAGGTGATCGGGTCAAAGCCATCATAGACCGAAATTTTGGAGAAAA
>JAKSBM010000961.1 GCA_022361135.1 Desulfobacterales bacterium
ATAGAGGACTTTCACCTCCAAATCACTCCTTGCGGAGTAGCGCCAGTTATGGCGCTGCGCGCCATGCCTGGCGCACCAAAAAAAAGCGGCCTGCCCGGATGCATGGGCAGACCGCCTCCCTAAGGAACAAAGGGATTCTATTGTTTATAATTTATTAGAATTCCTTGTATCCATTCCTGTATTTCCTGATCTTCGGGTTCGCCGTCAATGCGGAGGGATTCGCCCACCACCCGGGCACCCAATCTGTCCACCCGTTCTTCGATGACATCCACGGCCCCGCAGAAGTATTCATAGTCGGAATCCCCGCAGCCAAAAACGGCAAATGGCTTCCCGCCCAAGGAGAGGCCTCCGCCCATGCCTTCATAGAACCCTTCAAAATCCTCCTGGATCTCAATTTCATCGGTCCCCCAGGTGGAAGCACCCAACAGATATAGGTCAAAGGGTTTTTCCAGTTCGGAAACCTCTGCATCGGTAACATTTAAAAGGGTGACCTCCCAGGACTGGGCCTCCATTTCCTTTTGAATTTGTTCCGCCGTATATTCGGTGTTACCCGTTGTGGATCCGTAAATAATTAATGCCTTAGTCATGCGTTCTCCTTATATTTATTCATGGGCGAAATGCCCATTCCTCAAACCATCCAATACATCGTCATTCCCAACCGGCTTCCGACAGGTACAATTCTTACACCGCCCCGTGCACACATGGTCCTTGCCGTGGCCATGTTTCAACAGCCGACACCCCTGGGGCATGATCCTTCGGGCATGGTCCCCGGAAAAAAGGAGCCTGGATCGCTTCACCGCCTTGGGAAGACGACATTGAAGGATATGGCGTCCGTAATCGTGGGCCCGGGTGATGGAACCGGTCTCAATCACAATCCTTTGCTCCGGGTATTCCTGGATCTTGTCAATGAGTTCAAAGGCAGAGGCCCCATCAAAAACACCATGCAATTTAATGTGAAGTTTTTGATTCCGGGTCTGGGTTTCCAAATAAAAGTTTGATTCCATGGATGGGGCCTCCTCTTAGTTATGACAGCTATTGATTTGGGAAAAATCAGACAAAATCCACAATTGTTTGGAATGACTAACTCCACCCCTTTTAATGCCAGCCAGATCCAATGTCAAGATATTTTTCCATCACTATTGACTTTTTCTTTTTCAACTTCTATTTTAAGGCAAAACTAACAATTACTCATTATAAGGATATACCCATGGAACCCTCCCCCCACCGCCTTTCCGCCCGGGAATACAAAAAAACGCTCAGGGAAATCGGAAGCTTGAACCGCACCGGCATGCAAGATGCCAATGACGGCAATTTCCCATCGGCCTTTTCCCGCATCCTCACAGCCCTGTCCATGGCACGGGAACTGGACAAAAAATGCATCGAAGCCAAGGTGCTGAACAGCCTGGGCATCCTCCATGCCATGGAAAAACGGTGGGACCAGGCACTTTTGACCTATGATCAGGCCATGGACATCGTGGCCGAGCACTACGGCACAAACAACGTCCTTTACCAGACCCTGGGCAAAAACATGCTTTACCTCTTCCATTAAAACGAAAACTCCCGGGCCGATCCGGCACCCGGGAGCGTTCACATCTTCAATGGCGTATTTTCCGTCGGGGCAATCCATGCCCCGGCATTATTTCTTTGGATTCCTTAAATAATAAAAAACGTAAAACGCACTTTATTACCCGGCATCAACGGAACATGCAGGCCCACTTGTTCAACTTGGCGGGATAGGCCAGGGGATCGCACTGGGCATAATAGGGAAGACTGTATACGGCCCCGGCTTTCAATGCATTGACCCGGGCCAGTTCCGGATGTTTGGCCAAGGCGTTGTTCAATGCCTTTTGGACAGCAAGGCTGTCCCCCATGACCACAATGATGTCCGGATTGATTTGGACCAAAGGCGAAAGCTTGCGAATGGTGAAATGTCCCTTGGCGATTTTCCCATTCCCCTTTTTCAATCCCAGGCCCACATTCTCGGCGGCCATGGGGGCAAGCATGTATTTATCGCTATAGCCCCCCGGGGCTTCCACCCGCAAAAAGGATTTCCCCGTGTCCCGCTGGAAGGTGCCCGATAAAATCACCACCCGTTTCCCCGGGCTCACCCGTTCCAAATTCTTCCGGGCCACGGCCATGTCCCTTTCATACTTTTCCATGAGAGGGGGCGCCTTTTCAGGGCAACCCAGCAAGGTCGCCACCTGGAGAACCGCAGACGCCAGCCCCTTGGTGAAATCAATTGTATCAACGGTGAGATCATTTCTTTCCTTCAATTTTTCCATGACACATTGGGGCGTAACCCCTTTATACAGACAATACGTCCCGCCCTTCTGGATGATCACATGGGAAATCTTTTTCTTCTCCAATGCCTTGGGAACCAGGGTGGGTGATTTTTTACACGCTTTCACCGGGCAGCCCAGACGATGGGAAACCCATTCCAGATTCTCTCCACCCTCCCAGAGGGAATAACGACCCACAAAGGCCTTGGGCGCAAAGCCCAGGCGGGTGGTAATATCCAGAATCCGCTCCCCCACCACCAGGGCATTGAAGGATTTAAGGGGTGGATCGGCCTTGGCTGCCCAGGTACCCTGGGGAACAAAAAACAAAGAGATGCAAAAAAGGGAAATCAAATAAAAATGGGATAAACGGTCCATGGTCATGCTCCTTAAAATTTAACAGCCAGTTTACAGACAAATTGATACTTTTCAGACAATTGTTCCCCGTTAAGATCCCGGTAAACCAGGATGGGTACCCCAAAGTCCAGGTGAACATTGGGTTGACGACTGAATCGGATGTGAAAGCCCGGGGTGATGTAGCCCAGATGGCCGCCGGAGTCGGCCACATGATCCCCCTTGGAACTGTTTTTCCCCTGCCAGCAGCCATTGTACTCCAGCTGGAGGTCGAAATGTTTGCCCACCGCAATACTGGAGCCCAAATTGTATTGGAACTTATCCCCGAACTCAAAGTCGTGGTCCCCCTCCGTGGTCAGGGTA
>JAKSBM010000145.1 GCA_022361135.1 Desulfobacterales bacterium
CCGAAGGGTTCAACCGGCCTTTGGACATCTGCATGGCAATGAAAAAGGAAGCGGAGTCCGAGGTCGTCACCCCAAAGCAGACGATGCTGAAGAAAACCACCACACAAAGCACTTTACCCATGGGGAAATAGGAAAGCAGGGTGTAAATGGTTGATCCAAAATCATTCTGAACTGCGTCCCAAAGGGGAACGGCGCCGGTGACTTCCAAGTATGCGGAATTTCCACCCCAGATGGCGAACAGAACAAAGGTCATGATGGTGGGGATGACGATGACACCCACAACAAATTCCCGCACGGTTCTGCCCTTGGAAATCCGGGCAATGAAACCGGAGCAGAAGGGAACATAACTGGCATACCAGAGCCAATAAAAAATCACCCACCAGTTCAACCAGGGCCGTTGTTTCCATTCCGTGCCCTCAAAATTCCCGGCATCGGTCCAGAAACTCAGGGTGATGACCTGGCTGAGATAATCGCCAAAGGTCTGGGTGGCCAGGGCAAGCAGGTAGTTGGTGGGACCGGCAATGAGCAGGTATATCAAAACGGCGATACTGATATAAATATTGGTCAGGCTGAGGTATTTAATCCCCCGTTCCACCCCGGAAACGGCGGAAAAAATAAAGGCAGCCACAATCATGGCCATGGCCACCAATGTGCCCGCCGATCCCAGCTCGATTCCGGTGATGTATTTAATGCCGTAGGAGATGGAAAGCACCCCGAATCCCAGGGAGGCGGCATTCCCGCCCAGGGTGGCAATGATCCCCAGGACATCGGCCAATTTACCCCAAAATCCGGTAAATGCCTTTTCCCTCAACAGACCGAAAAGCCCAATGCCCAGGGTCATGGGCTTGCCCATGCGATAGGCGGGGAATGCAATGGCCAAGCCACCGACGGCAAACAGGGTCCAGGCATGGATCCCCCAGTCAAACCAGGACAAAAGCATGGCCCGGGGGACGCCGGCCGGAGAGCCCACGGTCCCGGCATCGATATTCCAGGAGGATTGATAAAGGTGATAGAGGGGCTCGGCGGCACACCAGAGCAATGTGGAGAGGCCGAATCCGGCGGAAAACATCATGGAAATCCAGGCAATGGTGCTGAATTCGGGCTCGTCCGTATCCTTACCCAGTTTCATTTTTCCATATTTGCTAAACCCCAGCCACAGGCAGAAAAACATGGTTGAACTGACACCGATGAGAAATCCCCAATTGAAATTGAACAGCAACCATTTATTAATATTTTCAAAAAGCAGTTGAAAGCCATCGGCATCAATAAGAATGGCGCCGATACCCAAAAAAAGCAGGACCAGTACAGGATAAAGCAATCGTTCGTCATAATCTCCAAAAATCGGTTCAATTATCTTTCGCATGTTTTCTCCCAGATGTAATAGAATTTCCTTGGGCAGCCTCTAGGACCACGTTGAAGATGGATGGGACCAATCAATCAACGTAGCACAAGGCTGCCGACTTCGCTCTGCCGACATCAGGATTCCACCATTGAATCCAATTCCCATGAATCCATGGTGGAATCCATTACTGCATCCTTCTTGCTTTTCTCCTTTCCATATTTTTAAACGACCTTTGTCCGGGTCCATTGGCTGCCCGACAAGGCAGGAACAATTTCACCCCAGATCGTTATTATTCTAAGCCGGGCATACCTCCCGTTGGGGATTCCCGTTTTCATCCCAGCCCCGCAACCGGTAATAATCCTTCACCATGAACGCCAGTTCCTGGGCTGTCAGGGTCTCTCCGGTCTGGGCCAGGGGTTTTTGCAGCCCCTTGGAAAGCGTTTCGTCATCCGGGGTCATGCCCTCCCGCAAGTTAAAACATCGAACCAGGTCGGATACGTTGCGGGCAATCCCCTGGATGGTTTCCCTGGAGCCGGAAATGCCGGTGAGGGCATGGATCATTTCACCCAGTTCATCCCAGAGATAAAAATCCCGGTAGAACCGACACAAAATCAAGGTATCAAAGAGGGTGAGCCGATCTTCAAAATCCATGAAAAGTACCGCTTTATCCTGGATTTGATCCGGATCAATGACACCGGACAACTCCGGTTTATAGAAGGTGGACCTCAGATGGCAGGCCCCCCGGTCCGAGGTGGCATAGGCCAGGCCCATGCCCTTGAGGACCCGGGGATCATATCCCGCAGGCTCCATTCCCTTGGCGTGGACGGCAGTGTCTTCCAAATCCCAAACCCTGGCAGCATGGCGGATACCCTGGGCCAGAACGTCACCGATGCCTTCCCTTGATGCGATCTGCTTCAGCAGGTTTTCCACCCCCCGGGCATCGCCCCAGGAGAGGGGATAATCCAAACGCCCCTGCTCCACCGCCTCCATGACAAAGGCGCAAAGGTTACCCGCCGTAATGGTATCCATCCCCAGCCGGTCGCAGAGGTCGTTTAAAAAACAGATTTCTTCGATGGAATCGATCATGCACAGACCGCCGAACACATAAATGGTCTCGTATTCCGGCCCCTCCACCTTCAATCCCTTGTGGCGTCCTTTCTGTACCGTTGTCAGACGGCCGCAGGCCATGAGGCATTTGGCGCAACTGCTGGGCTGGACCTTGCATTGGTCATGGAGGGCATCGGCATTGATTTTCTCCCGGTGTTCGCAAACCCCGGAACGCCAATACTTGGTGGGAAAAGCACCTGCGTTGTTCAACATGTCCACCATCATGGTGGTGCCCTTGGCCCGATACGCTTTGACCACAGGGTTTGTCTTGCTTTCACGGGACAATTCCCGGGTGATTTTTTTCACGGTTTCCCGGGAAAAAACCTCCCGCTTGCAATCTCCGTAGAATGCAATACCCTTGAGTTTTTTGGTCCCCATGACCGTACCGGTTCCGGTGCGGCCGGCCGAGCGCCAATAATCGTTTTCAATGACACCGAAAACCACCTGGTTTTCCGCGGCCGGCCCAATGACCACCGCCCCCTTTTTCCTGTAACCGGACGGCTTGGCCAGTGCAGCGATGACGGCATCCTCGGCTGCATATGTTTCCATCCCCCAGATGTCGTCGGCATCTCTGAAAACCACACCATCCGGGCCGATGCCCAAAATGGTGGGACGCTCACACGCCCCCTGGATAACCACGGCATCATATCCGGCCGCATCCAGAGCCTCGGGGGTCTTCCCGCCCGAATAGGATTCCGAATACAGGCCGGTCTGGGGAGATTTGGTATAAACCCCGTACCGGCTGGATCCCCAGATACTGCTTCCTGCCACGGGCCCTGAAGCAAAAATAATGGGATTTTCCGGCGCCATGGGATCAACGCCCTGGGGCGCGGTTTGATAGAGTAGCCAGGAGGCCAACCCTTTGCCCCCCAGATAGGTACGATAAATTTTATCATCCAGGCTGCGGATGTCGTAGCTGCTTCGATTCAGATCAATGTATAGAATCCTGCCGTAAAAACCCTTCATGGGGCCCTCCCTTTCTATCCTCCTATTTAAGCAATCCCCGGCAACCAAAAAAACGACCCGGCAAGGTGAATTTCCTTACCGGGTCGTCGGGATTACTTTTTCTGGGCCATGATATCCTTGATCTTGACCACACCGTCCTGGGCATCTTCCGCATAGGCGTCTGCTCCAATGCGGGCGGCCCAGCGCGGAGTACATGGGGCCCCGCCCACCATGGTGGCGAACTTATCCCTCAGGCCGGCACTTTTCAAGGCCTCTTCCAAGGTTTTCTGCTGATTCATGGTGGTGGTCAAAAGGGCGGAGGTGCCGATGACATCCACATCCAACTCCACCGCCTTTTCAATGATGGTGTCCGTATCCACGTCACGGCCCAGGTCGTGAACGACGAATCCGTTGGCTTTCATTAGGGAGACCACGATGCATTTTCCAATGTCGTGGACATCGCCCTTGACCGTGGCAATGAGAACACTGGCTCCCTCATCCGAGGCACTGGCGTCCTTTTCCGCCAAGGCATCGTTGACAATGTCGGTGGCTCCCTTCATGGCATCGGCGGCCTGCATGAGTTCAGGTAAAAACATCAATCCCCGGCCAAACTGGTCTCCGACATCGTTAATGCCCGGGATAAAAGCCTTGTTCATGAGTTCCAGAGGATCATTACCATCGGCAATGACCTGCCGGGCAATGGCTGCCACCTCGTCTTTTTTCTGCTCAACCAGGAGCTGCCTGGCCTGTTGGATGATTTGGGCGTCGATCATGGATAGATTCTCCTTTATGATAGGGCAATGGTCGCCTTTTCCAGGCACTAACCCTATGTTGCTTGATATATGGGTCTGTCTTGGGTGGTCCGGAACACCGGAATGAATCCCCGGTGTTCCGGTATGTTCAGGTTCAAACCAGGGGATTATGAATCGATTCGGCTCTGGAAACGCTTAACGCAATTGATGTTCAAGTCCAGTTCCCTTGCGATGTTGAATTTGGCTTCAATTCCCTTGGCACATCCGGGTAAGGGGGTCATCTGGCCCAGTTTCAGGTCCTCCCTGATCTCGGTCATGATGACGGGGTCGGTCAACTCGGATGTTGATATTTTAAGTTTTTCAGCCACATATTCTTTGGCTTCCCAGGTTCGCATGCCCTTGGACATTTGGGCACGGGCCACCAGATCTCCGGCGCCCCGCATTCCGCCCATTCCTGAAGCATGCGCGTGGGTGATGGCCATGGCGACCGGATCACCCACGCCAACCTACAGTCCATCCAGTTTGCACAGGGTGGTCATGGCCGCAGAAGCTCTTGAGACCATGTCGATGGGCGGATGGTCGTTGACCGGTACCGCGCCCACGCCCATGCCCATGTTGGGATGGATGGGAATATTGGCCACTTCGCCGCAGGCCTTCATAAAGGTGATGGCGCGGGCCAGATTCCAGGCGGTTGATTCAGTGGTGTTGGTGTTGACCACGGGACCGAAGATGGTGGCCCCGGCCTTTTCGGCCAATGCCACCTGGTCCTGGGGATAGAGTCCGGCCAAGCGAACCCCCTCATATTCGAGCCCGCCGTGCATACCCAGGATGAATTCCCCGGCCATGCCGATCTGAATACAGATGTCCGGGTATTTATCCTTGAGGATGCGGGTGGCCTTGAGGGATGCCAGGAAATCGGCATCCCCGGCAGCACCCACGCTGTCCAGGTTAATGCCGTCGGCACCGGACTCGTACATGGCCGAACCGGCAAATACAATGTCACCTACGGCTTCATCCACGGTCTCTTCCAGGGACTTCTGGGCTTCCTGGATTTTTCCCTGGGGTAAAAGTTCCGCCGGATTGGGAAATGGACCATCGGGCTGGCTGTACAACCCCAGGTTGGGCATGGCACCGTAAAACAAAGGAATGTGGGTGCTCAGCAACGCCTGTTCCATAATGGGCTGTTCCATGGTGATGATGGGCTTGATGGGCTTGTAGGAATAATCCACATGGCAGAGTTCCATGGTATCCGCCCCCATGAGCTTTTCATAGATCTGAAGGGCTTGAATGCGATCGACATTGACCCCCACCCGCCTGATTTTCAAGGTGCCTGCATCGTAGGTCAGAAGAACTTCCTTGCCCCGCTCCACACTGACGAAGTTGTGGGGTGAGGCCATGAGCTGGAAGATGAAATCCAATTCTTCATCGTTCAGACCCGGGACCTTGGCCCGTTCGGCCGCATCCTGGCTTCCGGCGGCCAGATCCTCTCGGATCTCGGCCTCCGTGAACCAATCCGGGGTACCGTCACCGTATCGGCTGAATATTTTTGTCATAACTTTTCCTTTTTCCAAGAATGGTTATTTATGCGATGGCGGCCAGACCCTGCTCCAGAATGGCCAGCCCCTTTTCCAATACATCTTCTTCAATGGTGACGGGCATCAGGGCCCGAATCACATTGCCCTTGATGCCGCAGACCAGGATGACCAATCCCTTGTCCAGGCAGAAGGCGGCCAATTCCTTGGCCTTTTCCGGGGCCGGGGTATTGTCTGAATCCACAATGGTGAATCCGGCCATGGCACCGATGCCCCGGGTTTCGCCCACACAGTCGAATTTCTGAACCCAGGCGCCGAAACGTTCCATGAGGGTATTGCCCAGGTTCCGGGCCTTTCCAAGGACATCTTCGGTTTCAAAAATATCCATGACGGCCAGGCCTGCGGCACACGCCACCGGGTTGGCGCCATAGGTACCACCCAGACCGCCGGGGTGAACACTATCCATGATTTCACATCTGCCCACCACGGCACTCAGGGGCATGCCGGCGGCAATACTTTTGGCCACGGTCATGATGTCCGGCACCACGTCCCAATGTTCGATGGCGAACATTTTACCGGTCCGGCCCATGCCGCTCTGGATTTCATCGGCCACAAAGAGAATGCCGTGCTCCTTGCAAAGGGCGGCCACTTCCTTGAAGTATCCCTTGGGCGGGGCAATGAAGCCCCCTTCACCCTGAACCGGTTCTGCAACGATGGCGGCCACACTTTCCGGATCAATACCCGTGAGGAAGAACTCCCTGAGTGCATCGATATCCCCAAAGGGTGCCCGGTAGATTTCCGGGGCATAGGGCCCGAATTTCCACTTATAAGGTTTCACCTTGGCGGTCATGGCCATGGTAAGGTTGGTGCGGCCATGGTAGGCCTTGTCAAAAACCACAATGGCCGGGCGCCCCGTGGAATAACGGGCGATTTTCACGGCGTTTTCAACGGCTTCGGAACCGCTGTTCACAAAAAGAGCCCGTTTTTCATGGTCGCCGGGGGTGATGTCGCAAAGCTTTTGGGCCAGTTTGACTGCATTCCCATAGGGGTTGACCATAAAACAGGTGTGGGTGAATTTTTCGGCCTGGGCCTTGATGGCATTGACCACCTTGGGGTGGCTGTGGCCCACGTTCATCACGGCGATGCCGCCGGCAAAATCAATGTACTCCCTGCCTTCCACATCGGTGAGGATGGACCCCTTGGCGGATTCGATGTAGCAGGCCGTTCCGCTGGCATGGCCCGGGGGGATAACGCTTTGTCTGAGATCTTGAATGTCCTTGTTACTTGCCATGGTTTGACTCCTAAAATTTAAATTTTTCGTCCCTGAAGGCTTTGAGATAATTACCGCAATAATCGTCCCGTCCGCTCAAGGCTTCGCCGGCGATCATGTTGGCCATCATCCGTTTATCCAAGGGATTGATGATCAGTCCGTCCAGCCCCTTGGCAATGGCCATGACCGCAAAGGTCTGGTTCAGGTAAGGACGGTTGGGCAGCCCAAAGGAAATATTGGAAAGGCCGCACATGGTATGGATACCGGGGAAGGCCTGGATAATAGCTTCCACGGAATTGATGAACTCCACGCCGAAATGCTGGTTGGTGGAAATGGGCTGCACCAGGGGATCCACATAGATATTTTCCTTGGGCACATTGTTTTTTTCCAGTTCTTCCACCAGTTCACGGGCGATTGTCATGCGTTCGTCTGTGGTTTCAGGCATGCCCTCATCGCTCATGCACAGGGCCACAACCTTTAAGTCGGTATTGGCGATGAGGGGCATCAAAGCAGCGCATCGTTCACTTTCCATGGAAATGGAATTAATCATTGGGGGATGATTGCCCGTGTGGACCGACAGGGCGGCCTCGATGGCTTCGGGATTGGGACTGTCAATGCAACAGGGGATACTCACCACCTCCTGAACGGTTTGAACCAACCATTTCAGGTAGTCCACTTCTTCTTCCACAAACACACCGGCATTGACGTCGATGTAGTCTGCTCCGGCCGCTTCCTGGTCCTTGGCCAATTTTTGAATCGCCAGGCTGTCTTGGTTCAAAATTGCATCTGCCACGGATTTGCGGCTGGCATTAATCAATTCTCCTACAACGATCATAACCGTATACCCTTTCGCTTAAACAAAGTGTGTTCATTGTTTTTTCCCACTGCCCTCCATGCAAATGAAGATCGGGAAAAACATGTTTCGTTCGATTGGGTAAATAGCAGCATATGTGCCAGGAAAAGAATCTGGGACCTTCCGCCGGAAATGCCGGACGCTTTTCCGTTAAATACGATGGGCTTAGGGCATGGAAAATTTTTCTTAGCCCATGGCGGGGAATTCAGGCGGGAAAAGGATTGAAAAACAAGTCTTGAATCACCTTCGACTCAAATCGACATAACTCCCTTAAAATTCAAAGGATCACCTTGAGCACAAACGTGCTCTAAAATAATTTCACTAGGATTTATCTAAAAATCAGGGAGTTAAACACCGAAGTGAACACGAAAGTGCTCATTGTTTATTTGTTCCGTTTGGAATGGTTCTTGAGAAGATGGGTTAAACCATGGACCTTTAATTTTTTAACAATGCCGGATTGACTCAGCCCCAGATGCCGGGCCAGCGCCCGGGTGGTCTTGTGCTCCTTCAGGGCCTGCCGTATGAGCTGACGTTCATAGGCAATCACGTTGTCCTTGAGAAGGGTGGTGTTCGGGATTTCAGGCGGACCACCCTTACAGAACGGAAGGGTCCGCGTAATTCCCGCATCGTCCTCCAGTTCCTCCAATATACTTTCCTCACCCATCACCACCGCTTTTTTGATTAAATTTTTCAATTCCCGAACATTCCCCAGGAGGGGAAGGGATTGAATTTTACGAAGGCACCCCGGGGACAGGCTTTGATTCAGACCAAAGTCCGCATTGTACTTTTTCAGGAAAGAAATCATCATCTCAAGGATATCTTCGGGCCTTCGCCGCAGGGGCGGCAGACGGAGGGTAAATGTATTCAATCTGAAAAAAAGATCCTGCCTGAATTTTTTCTGCTTCACCCGGCGTGCCAAATTCTGGTTGGTGGCAGCAATCACGGTGCAATCAATGGGGATGGGTGTGAGTCCGCCGATGTGCATGATTTCCCTATCCTCAATGCACTTAAGCAATTTGGCCTGAACGGAAAGGCTCATTTCCCCCAATTCATCCAAAAAAAGGGTGCCGCCCTTGGCCATCTCAAACAATCCCATTTTTCCCTGTTCCCGAGCGCCGGTAAAGGCGCCCTTTTCATAACCGAATAATTCCGTTTCCAACAGGGCTTCGGGAATGGCTGCACAATTAATCTGCACAAATGGTTTGTCCCTTTTGTGGGTCTGACTGTGTATAAATTTAACGACAAAGCCTTTGCCGGTACCGGATTCACCGGTAATTAAAATGGGAGAAACCTTGGTTTTCGCCAGCTTGATAGCCGTTGACAGGACTTGACGCATCTCCTTGCTTTTGGCAATGATATCCTGTCCCTCCAGCTCCCTCAAATGAAGGCCGGTGAGTTCTTCCCTGTATCGATGATTGGTTTTTTCAGCCTCCTGGAGCTTATCCCGCAATTCATTGAGATAGGTCAAATCCCTTTCATTGACAATGACCAATGCAATGTCGCCCCGGTCATCAAATACCGGGGTGCCTGTTACCAGCAATTTTTTCTTAAGCTTGGGTACGGTCTGCATGATACTCAAGGCGCGACGGCCCTCAAGGACCTGGCGGGTGACGGAACGATCAAATAACCCCTTTTGCTCAAAGGCATCTATATTTTTTCCAATGAGGTCCCCGGCCTTGATGGAAAGCATGTTTTCCGCGGCTTTATTGATTGAAAGAATGATCCCCTGACCATTGCAGACCCAAATACTGTCCGATGACGTATTCAGAATGGTTTCCAATTGGAGATTGGTGGCTTTGAGTTTTTCGGTCTGCTGTGCCACATCTTTTTTTAATTTTTTCTGATAACTACGCAGATCCTTATCCCGCTCCCGCTCCCGGGTAATATCGGTTTGGGCTCCCACCAATCGAACGGGCACACCTTTATCATTTCTTTTTACAACAATGGCCCGGTTCCTGAACCATCTATATTTACCGTTTTTAAGGCGCAGGCGATAGGTGGCCCGATAACTCTCCTTCCTATGCTGAATGAGTTCAACAATCTTTTTCAAAACCTGGGCCCGATCCCCGGGATGAATCATGCTCACCCAAACCTTACCGTCCACGGCAAATTCATCGGGTTGGTATCCCAGCATTTCATAATAACGGGGGCTGAGGTAACCGGTATCGTCTTCCAGGTTCCAGTCCCAGATTCCGTCTTCCGTGGCGGTCAAGGCATAGTGGTATCGTTCTTCCATTTGCAGCCGGATATGTTCCGGGGCTGGGGCGACATCGGCGGATCGATTGGTGTATTTCATAGGTGGATGCGGTTGGAGTTCATTAATCAGAGGAAGGCGCAGGAACGGAAAAAGCGCCATTGGACATTTCCATTACACGTTAAAAACCAAATATACAAACTTCTGACTACCCGGGAATCGAACAATTTAAATAACCATTTGTCAAGGGTAGTATTCTCGCCATGGACAGGGTGGCAGGGCTTACCGGAAAAACAACTTAATATTCCAAAGAAATAGAAGACAAGGCCACATGGAATAAATTAAAATCCATTGCGACACATCCGGCCCCGGGCCCACAAGCGGTCCCCGACAAGTTTGGAGCAAGGGGCGCATCCCCCATGGCATGGTAGGACCTTTTCCGGCAGTTCAAATGATTCTTATTCCCGCTTTGCATTATAATAAGAGCCCAGACAACCCTCCCTTGGGAACAAATTATACAGAAGCAATTTGTAAGGATCGAAAAAGGATAATCCTTGATCCCCTTTCACCATCAATGCTAACACACAGGGAAACGTCGCAGATCACCATCATATAAAGGATTTTATGGCATGCTCTCTTTCAAGGATGCAGTATCGTTAGTCCAGACCTCGACGGACCCTGTGGTGACCATCGATTCACACACCGAAGGTGAAATCACCCGCCTCATCGTCGGCGGCCTTGCCCCCATCCCGGGTCGGACCATGGATGAAAAACGCCGATATTTCAAAACCCATTACGATGGGGTCCGATGCCGCATTACCAAGGAGCCCCGGGGATCCCGGGACATCCTTGCGGCCATGGTCACCGAAGCGGTTACCCCGGAGGCATCATTCGGACTCATCTACATGGATGCCCGGCGTTATCCCCTGCTCTGCGGCCATGCCACCATGGGCGCCGTGGTTACCCTGGCGGCCACAGGCACCCTGGAACTGAATGAAGGAAAAAACAGCCTTGGCGTGGACACCCCGTCCGGCACCATGGGGGTCATGGCCTGGGTGGAAAAGGGCAAGGTCATTTCCGTGGCCATTGATATGGTGCCCTCCTTTGTTGAATCCGAACAATGCCCCATTGAGGTTCCCGGATTCGGACGGGTCTGGGTGGACCTGGTTTGTACCGGAGGTTATTTTGCCATGGTGGACAGCCATGGACTGGGCATCGCCCCCACCCTGGAGAACAGGGAAACCCTGGTGGATTTGGGCATGAAAATCATAGACGCAGCCAATGCCCAATTGTCGGTGGCGCATCCCCTGCGTCCAGAGGTGAATACCATTGACGTGACGGAATTTTACACCAGCGCATCCAACCCGGGCGACCATTCCGGCAGTGGATTTGTCGTCTATGGAGAATCCCACATGGACCGCTCCCCCTGCGGCACGGGAACCGCCTCCAAACTGGCCCTCCTGGCCCACCATGGAAAGTTGAACCTGAACCAACCCTATCGAAACCACAGCCCCCTGGGAACGGCATTTGATGCCCGGCTGGTGGAAAAAACCCAGGTGGGCCCCAAAACCGCCTGGGTCACACAAATCCGGGGACGGGCCTGGATCACCGGCATCCATCAATTCATCCTGGACCCATCGGACCCCTTTCCCCAGGGGTACCTGGTTTGATGGAACCCCAGATGGATTCCCAAAACAGCCAATATCTGGATACCATTTTCCAGCGCTCCTCGGATGGATTAATGCTCTGCGACCACCGGGGTCGAATCCTGAAAATGAATCCGGCGGCGGAACGGCTGAACAACGTCAGAGCAGAGGAAGTGGTGGGCAAGGATGTCCAGACTCTGGTCATGGAAGGACAAATCAATCGATCGGCCACACAGGAGGTTTTGGAGACCCGACGCCAGGTCAGCCTGATCCAGACCACACCCCGGTCCGGCAACACCCTGCTGGTTACGGGCACCCCCGTATTTGACGAGGACGACAGGATATCCCATGTGGTGGTCAATGAACGGGACATCTCCCTGATTGAGGATCTCCGGCGGGAACTGGCCCACATCCGCCAGGAATCGGAGAAAATGCGGGAAAAACTCACAGAACTGTCCCTGCTGGAACTCAAGGAAAACCACATCGTCGCCCAGAGCCGGGCCATGCAGCAAACCCTCCATCTCGCCCTTAAACTGGCCCGGATCGATGCCTCAAATATATTGATCCAGGGGGAATCGGGCACGGGAAAGGGACTTCTGGCAAAATTCATCCACACCAACGGCATCCGGGGGGACAAGCCTTTCATCCAGATCAACTGCGCCGCCCTGCCGGAAAATCTCCTGGAAGCGGAATTATTCGGGTATGAAAAGGGGGCCTTCACCGGAGCCAGGGAAAGTGGAAAGGCCGGATTGTTCGAGCTGGCATCCCAGGGCACCCTCTTTCTGGATGAAATCGGCGAACTCTCCCCCGGAGTCCAGGCCAAGCTGCTCAAATACCTGGACGACCACGAAATCATGCCC
>JAKSBM010000816.1 GCA_022361135.1 Desulfobacterales bacterium
AATGACTGACGCCCTGGTAGCATGTGACGACGCTAAACTGACCGCCCTCGTAAATGAAGCTCTGGCCGCCGACGTCCCCGCCTCAGATATCCTGAACAAGGGTCTGATTGCCGGTATGGACATCGTTGGTGAAAGAATGGAAAACGGCGACATGTTCATTCCCGAAGTTCTCATGGCTGCCCAGGCCATGGGTTCCTGTGTAGCCATCCTGAAGCCCCTGCTGGGCGAAGGTGATGCCGCTGGTGGAGCCTCTGTTCTCATCGGTACCGTTAAAGGCGATCTCCATGACATCGGAAAGAACCTGGTGGCCATGATGCTGGAAAGTGCCGGCATGGAAGTACACAACCTGGGTGTTGATATTGCTCCCGAAGACTTTGTTGCCGCCATTAAAGAAAAGAACGCCAAGATTGTCTGCCTGTCTGCTCTGCTGACCACCACCATGCCCATGATGAAACAGACCGTTGACGCCATCGTTGAATCCGGCGTTCGCGACCAGGTAAAAATCCTGGTTGGTGGTGCCCCTGTTACACAAGCCTTTGCCGATGAAATTGGTGCCGATGGTTTTGCCGCCGATGCAGGTTCTGCTTCCAAGCTGGCCAAATCCCTCATTTAACCAAGCAGAATTTGCTCAATCTAGATTAGGAGACAAACACCATGTTTGAAGTAATTGGAGAAAGAATCAACACCTCCCGTAAGCTGGTACAGGCCGCTGTTGCGGAACGGGATGCGGACTACATCATTGAAGATGTGAAGAAACAGCAGGATGCAGGCGCCAATTTCATTGACGTCAACGCCGGCGCCCGTATCGGTCACGAAACCGAAGATATGAAATGGCTGCTGGACACCATCCAGCCCATCGCCACAGTGCCCCTGGCACTGGACAGCCCGGATCCGGCCGTTCTGGAAATGGCCTTCCAGATGGTAGAAAAAACCCCCATGATCAACTCCATCAGTCTGGAAAAGGAACGCTTCGAAGCCATGATTCCTTTCCTGACCGGCAAAGAATGTAAAGTTATTGCCCTGTGTATGGATGACGAAGGGATGCCCAACTCTTCCGACGACATCGTCGACAGAGCCAAGACCCTGGTTACCGAACTGAACAAGATCGGTATCCCCACCAACGCCATCTACGTTGATCCCCTGGTACAGCCCATTTCTACCG
>JAKSBM010000999.1 GCA_022361135.1 Desulfobacterales bacterium
ACGTTGCCGCCCATGGGGACGAAGGTCATGGATTCCACGCCGGCGCCCATGGTGATGTCGGACCAGCCCATCTGAACCCGTGAGGCAGCCAATGCAATGGCTTCCAGGCCCGAGGCACAGAACCGATTCACCGTGGCACCGGAGACCTTATCCGGAAACCCGGCCATTTTCAGGGCAACACGCCCCAGGTTCAAGCCCTGTTCCGCCTCGGGAAAGGCGCAGCCCAGCATGACGTCGTCCAGATGTTCCGCTTCCAGGTTGGGGGTTTTATCCACAGCTGCCTTCATGATGAAGGAAATCAGCTCTTCCGGGCGGGTTTCTTTGAAATGCCCTCTTTTCTGCTTGCAGCCCGGGGTCCGGACGGATTGTACAATATATGCGTCTTTCATGGTTCTATCCCTCCTTTAGTTTCTGAGCGGTTTGCCGGTTTTAAGCATGTGATCGATGCGGGCAACGGTCTTTTCTTCCCTGCAGAAATCTGCAAAGGCATCCCGTTCCAGCTTCAGAATGGTGTCTTCATCCACTTCACTGCCGGTTTTCACATCTCCACCGCCCATAACAAAGGCAATGCGCTTGGCCAGGAATGCGTCGTGCTCGCTCAGGAACTTCCCATTGAGCATGTTGTTGATTTCAGCATTGACCATCCCCGGACCGGCATTACCCATAACCCGCAGCGGCTGTTTGGCCGGGGGTACGTATCCGTCATCCACCATTTTTAATACTTCTTTTTTAGCTTCGCCCACCAGGTTATCCCGGTTGAAAACAATGCGGTCGGCCATTCCCAGAAACCCGTTGCCCCGGGCCTGGGCTGCGGACATGGACACTGCAGCCATGGCGATCTTCATGAATGCGGGGACAAAAAGCTTGGCCAGATCCGTATCCTTGGCCGTCTTGGCCGGCATGGCACTGATGTATTTTTTCCACAGGTTCATGGTTCCGCCACCGGCCGGCAACAGCCCCACACCAATCTCAACCAATCCCATGTAAAGCTCGGCATGGGCCACAATGCGGTCCGCACCCAGACAGGTTTCGCAGCCGCCACCCAGGGTCATGCCGTAGGGCGCTGCAACCACGGGGAAGGGAGCATATTTGGTGGCCTGGATACCATCCTGGGCCCGTTTGAGGAAGGCTTCGATCTCGGCAAATTTCTTATCGTGGCAAAGGCCGGAAATATAGGACAGGTCGGCACCAGCGGAAAAGGCCCCCGGCATGCCGCCGGCTTCATTACCGATGACAATACCGCAACCGTTTTTATCCACATATTCCATGCCCTCGGCGATGAAATCAATGATGTCCGCATTCAAGGCATTCATTTTGGTGTGGAATTCCACACAGAACACGTCATCCCCGATGTCCACCAGGCTGGCCGAAGCATTTTCCATGACCGTCTTGTTATTGCCCTTGGCTGCGGCAATGGAGAGGGCGTTTTTGCCCATGGGAACGGCTTTATAATCGCCGGAGACGAAATCATAGTAATAACGGATGCCGTTTTCCAATTTATAGAAAGAGCTCACACCGGCATCCAACATGGCTTTAACATTGGCCGGGATTTCCAACCCGTCCTGCTGCATGCGTTCAACGGCATCGGCCACGCCATAGGCATCCCAGAGTTCAAAGGGACCCATTTCAAAATTATAACCCCATTTCATGGAGTTATCGATTTCAACGATGGTGTCGGCAATTTCCGGTATCCGGTTGGCGGAATAGGCAAAACCGTTGGCCGCCAGTTTCCATGCAAATTGTCCGCCCTTGTCCTCACCCTTGAGTACACAGGAAACCTTTTCCGCCAGGGTGGCCTTTTTTCTGGATTCTTTGATGCAGGGGAAGGTGGCCCGTTCCAGATCCTCATATTCCATGGTCTTCCAATTGAGGACCTTGCGGATTTTCTTCCATTCCGGGGTCAGTTCGGTTTTATAGAATCCACCCTGGGTCTTGTTGCCCAGCCAATTGTTCTCTGCCATTTTTTCGATGAAATCCGGCAGGATCAAGGTGTCCCGCTGCTCGTCATCCACACAGAGTTCATGGGAGTTCTTGGCCACGTGGATCATGGTATCCAACCCCACCAGGTCGGTGGTCTTAAAGATGGCGGTCTTGGGCCGGCCCAGGGCCGGACCGAAAATGGCGTCCACCTCGGGGATGGTCAGTCCGTCTTCAACCATGAACTTCATGACTGCGCCAATGCCCTGGACACCAATGCGGTTACCCACAAAATTGGGAGTATCCTTGGCCCAGACGATGCCCTTGCCCAGATTTCTCTCACCAAAGGTGGCAATGAAATCCAGGATATCCTGCTGGGTCTCCTGGCCGGGAATCAATTCCAGCAGGTGCATGTAGCGTACCGGGTTAAAGAAATGGGTGCCCATGAAATGTTCTTTAAAGTCCTGGGAGAACCCTTCGCTGATATCTTTCAGAGGAATACCCGATGTATTGGTGGTGACAATGGAACCCGGCTTACGCACCTTGTCCACCTTGGTAAACAGATCCCGTTTAATGGCGAGATTTTCAACCACCACTTCGATGATCCAGTCGCATTCACCCAATTGATCAATGTCGTCGTCCAAATTGCCAATGGAAATGAGACCGGCATCTTTTTTATTGAAAAACAAAGAAGGGGCTGAGGCAAGGGCCGCATCCAGCCCACCCTTTACAATACGGTTCCGGGCGGCAGGATCATTTTTTTCTTCATCGGTCAAGTCAAAGGGAACAATGTCCAGGAGCAGAACCTTGACACCGGCGCCGGCCAGAAGGGCAGCAATGCCGCCTCCCATGATCCCGGACCCGATGACTGCGGCCTTTCTGATTTTTCGTACCATGTTTTCCTCCTAATAATCGAATATTAAGCCATATCACTTATGAATGAGCATTCATTTGGGCTTAACAGAAAGATATTCCCATTGTCAAGGAAAATTATTTTGGGATTCACCCCCACCGCCCTTCCAAAAAATGCTTTTATTTCAAAATATTATAATCATAAAACATACACACCCCGTTCCCCATAAAGATCTTAATTCAAATTCCTAGTTGGCATGAATTTTCATTCATGACTGCCACACCCGGGTCCTTGTCAAACAGAAACGGGTTTGATAGTGTGGGGCTTCAATTTTAAAGGCGATCTTAATTTAAAGGGACCCCAATGCATTGGATATCAGCCAAGAACTCCGCGCTTTCCAGCCTGAACATTCACTCAGTTACACAGGCCATCGCCGGCCTCCAACGCCCCAATGGGGATATCCCCTGGCATGTGGACGGAAAAACCGATCCCTGGGACCTGGTGGAATCGGCCATGGGGCTGAACATCGGGGGGCATCCCCGGGCAGCCTGCCACGCATTTGAATGGTTGAAACAAAACCAGAACGCCGATGGATCCTGGTTTTCCGCCTACATGGACTCCACCCCCCAGGACGAAACCCGGGAATCCCACATGGCCTGCTACCTGGCCGTGGGTCTGCTCCATGCCTACCTCATCACCCGGGACACCGCCACCATAGACCGATTCTGGCCCACCATGGAACGGGGGATCGAATTTGCCCTGGACCTCCAGACCGATGCCGGGGAAATATATTGGGCACGAAGCCCCCGGGGAACCGCAGACCCCATGTCCCTACTCTCGGGATCCAGCTCCATTTATATGAGCTTAAAATGTGCCCTGACCCTGGCCCAACTCATGCGCAGCCCCCGGCCCAGCTGGGAAAGGGCATGGGAAAAACTGGGAACCAGCCTCCGGGATAATCTCCATGTCTACAACATGAGCAAATCCCGCTTTTCCATGTACTGGTTTTACCCCATCCTTTGCGGGGCCATCCAGGGGGAAAAAGCCCAGGAACGGCTGGACCGCTATTGGAGCAAATATATCATCGAAAGCCAGGGAGCCCGCTGCGTCTCCGACGAACCCTGGGTCACCATTGCCGAAACCTGCGAACTGGTCCTGGCCCTCAATGCCATGGGCAACGCCGAACAGGCCCGCATCGTCTTCTCCTGGATCCAGGAGCGAACCTTTGAAGACCAAACCTTCTGGTGCGGCTATACCTACCCGGACATGGTCATCTGGCCCGAAGAAAAAATATCCTGGACCAATGCCGTGGCCCTCATGGCCGCCGATGCCCTCTACAAACTCACCCCGGCCACGGCCCTCTTCCGCCACCAGGCCTGGGACGGCCACCAATTTAAGGATATGCCGTGAAAGACCATCGCCCCTACTATATAAAACAGGCCTGGTACAAACTCCTCCACTTCCACATCACCCATTACCTGCGGCCCAAACTCAAGGCCCTGGGGGAAAACCCCTTCATTGTCAAACCCTGGCACATTGAAGTCTTTGGCAGGCCGGTTTCCATCGGCCATAACATCACCCTTCTGGGATGCTCCGATAAAAAGACCCGGCTCACGGTTTGGTCGGACAAGGCCGACATCCCCGGCATCACCATTGGCGACCACGTTTTGATCTCCCCCGGGGTTCGCATCTCCGCCGCCCACGAGATCACCATCGGCGACTCCTGCATGCTGGCATCCAATGCCTATATCACC
>JAKSBM010000996.1 GCA_022361135.1 Desulfobacterales bacterium
TCCGCATGGAGTTTGACCCGGAAGCCCATGTCGGTGGCAGCCTGGAAAATCCGTTGGGTTTCTTCCCGGCTGAAGGCGATGTTTTCGCAGAAGACATCCACGGCCGTGGCAATGCCCTGGTCTTTGACCCGGGGCAGCATTTCATTGATGACCATATCCACATAGCCGGTGGAGTCGGATTTGAATTCCGGGGGCAGGGCATGGGCGCCCAGGAAGGTGGATTCCACGTTCTGGGCCATGGTGGATTTCAGACGTCCGGCCACCTCCAGCATCTTTAATTCGGTTTCCATGTTCAGGCCGTATCCGGATTTGATTTCCACGGTGGTGACCCCCGAGGCCAACATCGCTTTCATCCGTTTTTCAGCCGCCTGCTGCAATTGGTCGGCAGATGCTTTGCGCGTGGCATTGACCGTGGACATGATGCCTCCTCCGGCCCGGGAGATTTCCTCGTAGCTGGCACCGGAAAGGCGCATTTCAAATTCCCGGGACCGGGAGCCCCCCCAGATGAGATGGGTGTGGCAGTCCACAAAACCGGGAAGGATCCATTTATTTTGACAGTCAATGGTTTTTGCATCCCCATGGGCCTGGATATCCAGTTCCGCCATGGGCCCCATCCAGGTGATGGATTTGCCGGAAACAACCAGTCCGGCGTCCTGGATAATGTGGTAACGGCCCTGGTCCATGGTGGCCAGGTTACAATGGGTGAAAATCAATTCCATGTGTCCTCTCTTGCTTGACTTTTGGTTAATGGGTGTATAGCTTGTCTATACAAGTATAGATGAAAAGCGTCAAGTTAAAACCAACAAGGACAGGAGATGGTGTGACACGAAAAAACCAACCCTTTGCCCTCTACGAGCAGATCAAACAGCACATTGTGGAACAGATTGATTCCGGCCGTCTGGGCCCGGATGACCGCGTGCCTTCGGAAACCCAGTTAGCCCGGAGTTTCAAGGCATCCAGAATGACTGCCAACCGGGCATTGAAGGAATTGGCAGAGGATGGACGAATCGTCCGAATTCAAGGGGTGGGTACCTTTGTGGCCCGGCCCCGCCCCGATGCCGCCCTCCTGGAAATTCGAAGCATGGGACGGCAGATCCTGGACTGGGGCGGAACTCCGGCCAAGGAGGTGTTGCTGCTCTCCAATGAACCGGCCACCCTGGAGATCGCCCAGATCATGGAGATCGAAGTCGGGGCTCCGGTTTTCCATTCCATTCTTTTGCACAGGGATGGGGATCTGGCAGTCCAGTATTCCGAACGGTATGTCAACCCCGGCGTGGCCCCGGATTACCTGGACCAGGATTTCCTTAAGACCAGTCCCAGTGAATACCTGGTGGACGTGGCCCCGGTCCAGGAGGCAGAACATACCATCCAGGCGGTCCGGGCTCCGGATCGAGTCGGTGTTCACCTGGGCATTGACCCGGAGGAACCCTGCCTTTCCCTGACCCGAATCACCCGGTCCTTTAACCAGGTGGCCACCTATAACATCATGGTGTCACCGGGAATGCGATATCAACTCAAGGGAAAATTCATCAGAGGATAAACCTATGAATGGGGAAATTATTTTAAACGGTCAGGATTTAAAGCTGGAGCAATTGGTGGTCATTGCCCGCCATGGGGCCACCGTTAAAATTTCCACCACCGCCTGCGACCGGATCGACAAGGCCCGGATGCTGGTGAACAAATGGGTAGCCGAGGAGAAACGGATTTACGGGGTCACCACCGGATTTGGTGCCCTGTCCAATGTGACCATCTCCAAGGAAGATACCAAACGGCTCCAGAAGAAAATCCTCCTTTCCCATGCTGCGGGCATGGGAAGGGAAATGCCCGAAGACGTGGTCCGGGCCATGATGGCCCTGCGGGTCAATGATTTTTGCCGGGGCAATTCCGGTTTGCGTTTGGAAACCATTGAAAAACTGGCCGCCATGCTCAATGGGGGCATTGTGCCCGTGGTCCCGGAAAAGGGCTCCGTTGGCGCATCCGGTGATCTGGTGCCCATGGCCCATCTCTCCCTGGTCCTCATTGGGCTGGGTGAAGCCTGGGTGGACGGGGTGCGCATGTCCGGGGCCCAGGCATTGGCCAAGCGGGGCATGGCGCCCCTGGTTCTGGAGGCCGGGGAAGGGTTGGCCCTGATCAACGGCACCCAGTTCATGATTGCCCTGGGTTGCCTGGCCCTCCACGATGCCCTCAATCTCTGCAAACACGCAGACATCGCCGCCTCCATGAGCCTGGAAACCCTCATGGGAACCCGTGCAGCATTTGATCCCCGCATCCACCAGGCCCGGCCCCACCGGGGGCAGATGAAGGCGGCCGCCAATATGCTAAAAATCACGGAAAATTCTGAGATCATTTCATCCCACAGGGATTGTTCCCGGGTCCAGGATGCCTACACCCTCCGTTGCTCCCCACAGGTCCATGGCGCCTCCTGGGATGCCTTTGGTTATGTGGACCGGGTCATCCGGGTGGAGATGAATGCGTCCACGGAAAACCCCTTGATTTTTCCCGACTCCGAGGAGTTCCTTTCCGGGGGCAATTTCCACGGCCAACCCCTGGCCCTGGCCTGTGATTTCCTGGGCATCGCCATTGCCGAACTGGCCAATATTTCCGAGCGTCGCATTGAGCGCCTGGTCAACCCCGACCTTTCCGGCCTGCCTGCGTTCCTGGTGGAGGACGGGGGGCTCAATTCCGGCTTCATGATTGCCCAGTATGCGGCTGCGGCTCTGGTGTCCGAAAA
>JAKSBM010000459.1 GCA_022361135.1 Desulfobacterales bacterium
ACCGGCGGCAAGACCGATGATTGCGCCTGCGGCAACGGCTCCGGCACGGTTCTTGGCATGGGCCTCATTCGGGGTAATTGTAACGGCAGCGGTAGCAACAGTAGCAACGGTGACGGCTGCGATAGCAAACTTGCGAAGCATGACAGGTCCTCTCAATTGTTCATCTGCGGCGTTTCCCTCGCCGATGAATAGACCCTAGTCGTTTGCGCATAAGATCGCTGTGACCACTGTCACGCGACGTTACTTTCGCCGGAGTATGTTAGAAAAGCCGCGATAATGTTGCGTAAATCACATTTTCAAAGGAGTTTCCGATGTGGGCGATACTGGCGATTTCCATCCAGTTGTTGAACGGGCCCAATGCCTGGCCTGTGACCGACGAAGGCACGTTTGAGAACGAAGCGTCCTGCCAGGCGGCCCTTGACGAAGCGGTGCCGCGAACACTTTCCGAAGACATGCGTATTGCCTGGGAACAGGGCGAGCTCAAATTCGTCTGCCTGAAAGTGCGGGGAGCATCGCCAGAAGGAAATTAGCGTTCTCCCCCTTCCGGACCGTCAAGCTGGACGACGATCGTTTCTGTCGCATTTCTTGCAAGGATCCTGCCGTCCGGCTACTCATTGTAGAAACCTCGAAAAACTGCACGCTCAGGATGTCAGGTATGCTGCAGGGAGCAATGATTGTCTGGTTTATCCTGACAGGTGCCAGCCTGGCATTTGTCATCTGGGATTCTGCCTTTAACAGCGTAACAAGCTGGGTTCAAAGGCTCGCCTGGATCCTGGTGGTCGCTTATACCGGCCCGATCGGGTGTTTTCTCTATCTGATGACCTGCCGCCGGCCCTTCCCCGGTGGTCACGATGAATTCACCAACAGGCCCTGGAAGCAGGCAGTCAACAGCGAGATGCATTGCCTGGCAGGTGATGCGACCGGCATCGTCATCGCGGCATCGATCGTTCCTCTCTTTGGACTCACCAATGGCTGGGACAGCATCGTTGAATATCTGGCGGGTTTTGTCTGTGGCCTGTTCATCTTTCAGGCTCTCATGATGCGCGGAATGTTTGACGATGATTACTGGAAAGCGGTGCAAAAGACGTTTTTCGCCGAGACCGTCTCGATGAAC
>JAKSBM010000982.1 GCA_022361135.1 Desulfobacterales bacterium
AGAGAAAATAAATCAAACTCCGGCGGCCCCAAAAGGGTGAATGGGCCTTGGGCTAACTCAGGGCCGCCGGAGCTGACAAGCAGGCAGTTTAGATCATCTTACCGTCTTTCCAGAAGGGAGACATCTGGCGCAGACGGTCGATGGTATCCACCATGTTGGCAACGATCTTGTCCATTTCGTCCCTGGTGTTGTAATGGGACAGGGAGAAACGGATGGTGCCGTGGGCGGACTTAAAGGGAACTTCCATGGCCATGAGGACATGGGAGGGGTCCAAAGACCCCGAAGTACAGGCAGAGCCGGAGGAGGCGCAGATTCCGTCCCGATCCAGAAGCATCAGAATGGATTCGCCCTCAACGGCATCAAACCCGATGGACAGGGTGTTGGGCAGACGATTGTCCAACTCGCCGTTCACCGAGGTTCCGGGGATCTTTTCCAGCAATTGGGCCTGGAGGTAATCCCGCAGCCCCCTAACTTCGGTATTCATGAAATCCAGGCCTTCTCTGGCCAGTTCACAGGCCTTGCCCAGACCGATGATGGAAACGGTATTTTCCGTGCCGGCCCGGCGTCCTTCTTCCTGGTGGCCGCCGATGAGGTGGGGATAAAATTTCAATCCCTTGCGAATGTAAAGGACCCCGATGCCCTTGGGGGCATGGATCTTATGGCCGGACATGGAAAGCATGTCCACGCCGGTAGCCTTGACGTCAAGGGGGACTTTGCCGGCGGCCTGGACCGCATCGGTGTGGAAAAGGATGCCCTTTTCCTGTGCCTTTTTGGCAATCTCTTCAATGGGGAAAATCACCCCGGTCTCGTTGTTGGCCCACATGAGGGAAATCACGGCCGTATTTTCGGACATGGCCCCGTACAGGGTATCCATATCCAGCTGTCCCTTTGTGTCCACGGGAACAAAGGTGACCTCGTAGCCCTTCTCCTCTTCCAGGTATTTGAACAGGCGCAAAATGGCCGGATGTTCCACCACGGAGGTGATGATATGGTTTCGTTCGGGATAGGTATTCAGGGCAGAGTGGATGGCGGAATTATCGCTTTCCGTGCCGCAGCTGGTGAAGATGATTTCATCGGGGTCTGCATTGATGAGATCCGCCACCTGCTGGCGGGCCTTTCGGACCTTGGCACCGACCTGGTCTCCAAAGGTGTGCATGGAGGAGGGGTTCCCATAGAGTTCCCCCAGATAGGGAAGCATTTCCTGGATAACTTCGTCTGCGACCTTGGTTGTGGCGTTGTTGTCCGTGTAGATGATTTCCATTGAATTATCCTTTTTTGGCGAGTTCAATGACTTCTTCGATTCTGTCCAGGCACTTGCCGCATCCCCCACCGGCCTTGAGGTAGTGGGTGACGTCGTCGGTGGTATTCAGGCCGTGGGCCTTGACCGCATCAATGATTTCCAGATCGGTGACGTCAAAGCATTCACAGACAATTTCACCGGGCTTTTCCATGATCTGGATGCCCCGGTAGTCGGCAATGGCCTTTTGCAGGGCCTGCTGCCCCATGACCGAACAATGCATCTTTTCCCGGGGCAATCCCCCCAGGAAATCGGAAATATCGTCGTTGGTCAATTTGGCGGCTTCATCCAGGGTGAGGCCCTTGATGATTTCCGTCAGGGCCGAGGATGAGGCCACGGCCGAGGCACAGCCAAAGGTCATGAAGGAAGCATCCACGATGCGATCGTTTTCATTGACCTTTAAAAAGAGTTTCAAGGCATCGCCACAGCTCAGCGACCCGGTTTCCCCCACAGCATTGGCATCTTCCAATTCCCCGGCATTCCTGGGGTTGAGAAAGTGCTCCTTCACTTTATCGGTATAATCCCACATTGCATATTCTCCTTTGAGTAAGGCCATCTAAACTGACGTCTGGCCTGATATTTTCTTCGCTTAGAACGCCCTGGATCCGGGCCCCCCGTCGATGTCATGTCCTAAAATACTACAGCGTGGTAGATTGTCAAGGCGAATTCAGTCCCTTTTCTGGAAAGGGTCAAAGCTTACGGGAACGGGCTGATTCACCCGGATGAGCTCCGGTGTGATACAGGTGTCCCGGGTGATGATTTCCACCCCCTGGTCGTGGGCGGATTTTAATTTCTCCGCATAGACCGGATCAATGGCCGCCGCCGGGGTAAAAACCCGGGCGTCCATGCGCTGGATCAGGTAGAAAATCACGGCCCGGTGCCCCTCCTGCTTCAGCCGGACCAATTCATCCAAATGTTTCTGCCCCCGGGTGGTGACGGCGTCCGGAAACATGGCCACCCCATCCTCCACCAGGGTACAATTCTTAATTTCCACATAGCAACGATCCCCCCTGGGGTTTTCCAGGGCCAGATCCAGGCGGGTATGGGCGCTGGTTTTCACCTCGGCCCGGGCCTGGGTGAAATCCCCCAATTCTTCAATCTGGCCGGTCTCCACGGCCGTTTTCACCAATTTATTGGGAATCTGGGTATTAATGCCGATGAGGCTGCCCGGCACCCGGGCCAGCTCCCAGGTATATTTCAACTTCCGTTTGGGGTTGTCGCTTTCCGAAAGCCAGACCCGGGAATCGGGAATGGCACACCCTTTCATGGAACCGGAGTTGGGACAATGGGCCGTGACCACCTCGCCGGAATCCAGGGTCACATCGGCCAGAAACCGTTTGTACCGTTTAATCAATCGTCCTTCAATGAGGGGGGGCAACTCAAATCCTTGGGGGCTCATAATTCCAACTCCGTATTTTTCTGGGTTAAAAAGCGTTTCAGGTCATCCATATCCATGTTGCGACGGATGCCGAACCGGCTCAGGGCGAAATCATATTTCACCGGATCCCTGGGGGAAATCTTGCGAAAGCCTTGGGATATCTCCAGGGCCGCAGTCCGGCCCGGACTTTTCTTGTCCGTGAAATCCAAAAAAGTCCCCACCTTGAACATGTGGGTATCCAAAGGAATCACCAGACCGGCCGAATCCACCTGCTCCCATCCACCGGGGTCCACAGGGTCGCAACGAACCATCCAACGCAGGAAAAGGTGGCTGCGTTTGCAGGCACTGGCCTTGGAGGGATCTGCCAACAAATGGCCGGTGCGATTCTCCGGATCCAACTCCCGGGTGAGGTGGACCAATCCGGGCAAAATGGTCTTGTCCCGGGCGGCCATCCCCCGGACAAAACAATTCTCCATGGAGCCCCATTTTTCCTGGACTGCCTTCATGCCCAAAAGCAGGGCCGAAAGGTGGCCCCCACGGGCAAAGCGATAGACAAAACCGGAAAAGGCGGCCTCAATGGAAGCCGGGCTGGATTCCGCCAACCACCGGGACGGGGAGGGTCCCATTTTTTCCAGGACAGCGCCCACGGTCTTCATGATCATTTCCACCCGGCCGTAGGCCAGGCTGGCGGCAATGAGTCCCACCACCTCCCGGTCCATGGGATGGGAATAATCATAAAGGAAATAAAGGGGATCGGGATCCACATAGGCCCTTGCATTATAGGCCTGATAGATCCGCTCCAGGCGTTGACCCAAAACCTTGAGACTGATTTTTCGCTGCTTGGCCATGCCGGTGTTATCCCCTCCTTTGCCTGGCTGTTCCGCCCCATGGGCGATGTTTGCATAATTATGCCACTGACTTAATTCTTTTAAGCAAAACCGATACCAGGACATGGGTTGCTCCGGGGGTTTTACCTTGACACCCTTTTATTGAAGGACGTATAGTTTTCACTTTCTAATCATATGGATCTTAAGGAGTAAGACAAGATGCTGCGGAACAAAAAAATCGGCTTTATCGGCAGCGGCAACATGGGGGAAGCTCTGGTGAGCGGCCTGGTATTATCCAAGGCCACGGCGCCTGAAAATATTATCTGTTCGGATATCTACCCGGAAACCCTGGAAGAAATCAAAGGAAAATACGGGGTATGCACCACCACGGACAACATGGAAGTGGTTGAAAAATCGGATATCATCGTTTATTCCACCAAGCCCCAGATCCTGGGACAGGTGCTCAAGGAAACCGCACCGGGACTGGACATGAGCAAATTGATCATCTCCATTGCCGCCGGTGTACCCCTGACCGCCATTGCCGCCGGCCTGGGCAAGGAGCTGCGCCTCATCCGGGCCATGCCCAATATCTGCGCCTTTGTGAAGGAAAGCGCCACCGCCATTGCCGCGGGTGAATTTGTCCTGGAAAACGACGTTCCCGAAGCCCGGGCCATCTTCGACAAGGTGGGGGAAACCGTCTTTATCCAGGAAAACACCCTCATGGATGCCTTCACCGGCCTTTCGGGCAGCGGCCCGGCCTATATCTTCACCATCGTGGACGCCATGGCCGACGCCGGTGTAAAAATGGGTCTTTCCCGGAAGGACTCCCTTTTCCTCTCCACCCAGACGGTTCTGGGGGCGGCCCGCCTCCTCCTGGATTCCAAGGAGCATCCCGGCCAGCTCAAGGATAGGGTGGCCTCCCCCGGCGGCACCGCCATTGCCGGTATCCACACCCTGGAACAGGGCGGCTTGAGAACCACCATGATCAATGCTGTGGAATCCGCCACCAACCGTTCCAAAGAATTGGGAGATGCCATGGTCAAGGATTTCATTGAAAAGAGTAAAAACGGCAAATAAACCCAAGGGTTCATCCGGGAATCAGGGCTGTGACGTC
>JAKSBM010000556.1 GCA_022361135.1 Desulfobacterales bacterium
AGCCAGCCCACTTCCACATATTTTTTCAACAGGGGACAGGGTCTGTACTTGGGATCCTTGAACCCGTAGTAGAGGGTGTCAAGGATGGCCAGACAGGTGTCCAGGCCGGTGAGATCGGCTAGGGCCAGGGGGCCCATGGGATGGTTCATACCCAGCTTCATAACCGTGTCGATGTCTTCCTTCTTGCCCACGCTCTGGTAGAGGCAGAAGACGGCTTCGTTGATCATGGGCATGAGGATACGGTTGGCGATGAAGCCGGGGAAATCGTTGGCTTCCGCCGGGGTTTTGCCGAATTTTTCGGACAATTCCCAGGTGAGGTCAAAGGTTTCCTGGGAGGTGGCAATGCCACGGATGACTTCCACCAATTTCATAACCGGTACCGGGTTCATGAAATGCATGCCGATGATCTTGTCCGGACGGGAAGTTCTGGCGGCAATGCGTCCGATGGGGATGGAGGAGGTATTGGTGGAAAGGATCACGTGGGGGGGACAGATTTTGTCCAGATCTTCAAAGATCTTAAACTTAAGGTCTTCGCGCTCCACGGCGGCTTCAACCACAAAGTCCACGCCCGCCATATCATTGAGGTCGGTGGTGGTTTTAATTCTTTCCATGATATTGGCCTTGCCGGCTTCGTCCAGCTTGCCCTTTTTCACCAGTCGATCCAGGTTTTTGGAAATTGTGGCAACGCCCTTCTGGCAGAACTCTTCTTTGATATCGCTCATGAGAACTTCCATGCCGGATACGGCGGCGACCTGGGCAATACCATTGCCCATCTGACCTGCACCAATCACACCAAATTTTTCTACACCCATGTTTCCTCCTTCATCACAGATCCCCCGGCGGGGGGTGGCCCCGGGGGCAGCAAGTTAAGTCGTCAATTTCAGATTGGGTTAGGCTCCCGGTCAAATAAAACCGTGAGTCTTATTCAATGGGCCGCCCGTCCCAGGACGGGCGGCCCTCACGCTCCGGATTCCGCCGGAGCGGTTGGATCTTCTGCATGGAACCGGATCAGCGGTTCACAACCAGGGCCACGGCTTCGCCGCCGCCCAGGCAGAGGGAGGCCAGCCCTCTATTCACATCCCGCTTCTGCATTTCATGGAGCAGGGTGGTGAGTACACGGGCGCCGGAGGCACCGATGGGATGGCCCAGGGCCACGGAACCGCCGTTGACGTTGACCTTTTCCGGATCCAATTCCAGGACCTTGTTAATGCCCACGGAGGTGCCGGCAAAGGCTTCATTGATTTCAAAAAGATCAATGTCGGCCGTGGTCAGGCCGGCCTTTTTCAAAACCTTGGGAATGGCTTTGATGGGGGCCATGAGTACGTATTTCATGTCGATGCCGAATGAGGCCTGGGCACCGATTTCAGCCATGATTTCACATCCCAGTTCCTTGGCCCGTTTTTCACTCATGACCACAACGGCAGCGGCACCGTCGGAAATGATGGAGGCGTTGCCGGCCGTGCCCACCCCACCCTTTTTAAAGGCAGGTTTCATCTTGGCCAGGAATTCATAGGACGTATTCTGGGGGCACTCGTCGGTGTCGAAGATTTTGGGATCGCCCTTGCGCTGGGGAACGCTGATGGGGGCAATTTCATCTTTAAAACGACCGGCGGCCACGGCTTCATTGGCCCGGCGGTAGGATTCGGCGGCAAATTTATCCTGGTCTTCCCGGCTCATTTCCCATTTTTCGGAACAGAGTTCGTTGGACATGCCCATGTGGAAATCATTGACCACATCCCAGAGACCGTCGTGGATCATGTGATCCTCGATGCGGCCCGGGCCCATGCGATGGCCCCAGCGGGCCTTGTCCATGTAATAGGGGGCCATGCTCATGGTTTCCATGCCGCCGGCCACAACACAGTCGGCGTCGCCGCACTGGATGGCCTGGGCCGCCAGCATCACGGCCTTAAGGGAGGACCCGCAGACCTTGTTTACGGTGATGGCTTCCACTTCCCAGGGCAGCTCGGCTTTAACCACGGCCTGTTTGGCCGGATTCTGGCCGTAACCACAGGGCAAAACCTGTCCCATGATACATTCGTCCACCACATTGCCCTCAATGCCGGCCCGTTGAATGGCGGCTTTGATGGCATGGGCGCCCAGGTCGGTGGCACCGATGCTGCTCAAGGTGCCCCCAAAACTTCCCAGGGCGGTACGGGTTGCGCTCACAATGACTGCTTTATTCATTTTGGGTCCCTCCTTGTCTATCTTTTACTGTTTCAGATTATCTACATACATCCATCCGGGCTGGGAATCAATCCCGCAAGCGAAATTTAATCAGATATTTAATCAAACAATTCTGTTTCACATTGCGAAACTACATATTCCGCCGGTATTTACCCCCCACTTCATACAAGGCCTGGGTGATGGTTCCCAGGGAACAATGCTGGACCGCTTCCATGAGCTGGGCAAACATGTTCCCGCCGTTGAGGGCGGTTTCCTTGAGCTTTTCAAGTGCTGCGTCACTCTGATCTTTATGGGCATCCTTAAAGGCGGCCAGACGGTCCAGCTGGGCGTCCTTCTGGTCGTCGCTGGCCCGGGCCAGTTCCAGATGGTTGGCCATTTCCGCATAATCGGCATCGGGATCCTCAAAGGTGTTCACCCCAATGAGGGGCAATTTGCCGCTGTGTTTCCGATGCTCGTAATACATGGACTCTTCCTGGATTTTACCCCGTTGGTATCCGGTCTCCATGGCGCCGAGAACGCCGCCCCGTTCCGTAATCCGTTCAAACTCCATGAGCACGGCCTCTTCCACCAGGTCGGTGAGCTCGTCCACGATGAAGGATCCCTGGAGGGGATTTTCATTCTTGGTCAGGCCCCATTCCCGGTTGATGATGAGCTGGATGGCCAGGGCACGGCGCACGGACTCGGCGGACGGGGTGGTGATGGCCTCGTCAAATGCA
>JAKSBM010000242.1 GCA_022361135.1 Desulfobacterales bacterium
CCATTGCCGGTATCCACACCCTGGAACAGGGCGGCTTGAGAACCACCATGATCAATGCCGTGGAATCGGCCACCAACCGTTCCAAGGAACTGGGTGAAGCCATGGTCAAGGATTTCATCGAAAAGAGCCAAAACGGGAAATAACCCCCTACCCCACAAAAGCTGAAAAAGGGGTGCCCTTTCCGGCACCCCTTTTTTATGCCAATAAAAAACCCGGCCGGGAGTGTCGTCCCGGCCGGGCATTCCATATCAAGTCAGCTCAGGTTAAACGTCCAGCTCCCTTTTGAGCCAGTCCCTGACCTTGCCTTCCACTGCATAAACGCCCTTGTACTTTCCAATTCCCTTCATGAAATCCGCTTCCAGATTCTTGGGAAGTTTGAAATGTCCCAGCTCTTCAGAATCAAACCCCTTTCTGCGAACCAGGGTCAGGATGGGAGGCCGCTTCCAGGTGTTAATGACAAAATAAACGGTTTCGTTGTCACTGTCCCTTGAGTTGTAATAGGCCTGGGAACGGAGGGGTCCCCACTCCAGATGAAGGGCAATGGCCTCTTCAGGTGTCATGTTCCAATCCACTGCGTTTACCAATGCATGATCTTTCTTTATATCTCGAAGGTTCATATATCCTCCCGTGTTTATGGTGGTCATCTTTATGTTTAGATAGAACAGCAATATACATGCCCACCGCATCGAAAAGAAAATAAGCATGAAAATTCACCCTGTTAAGGGCCAACTGCCATTTTTTAGGGATTGGAGACAAAAATGATACGCCCCACAAGAAACAAAACTGTCTCTTGTGGGGCGTTTGGGACACTATCTGATAAATTTAAAAAAATTCCAGGAGCTGTTCGAAATATCCCCGGGGTTTGACACAGGCCGGACATTTGTCCGGGGCATCATGCCCTTGGTGGATATATCCGCAGCCCAGGCAGCGCCATCTCACATCCTCATCCCGGTGAAATACCCGGTCGGCGGCGATCTCCGCTGCCAGGTAGCGGAAGAGACTTTCGTGGTGCTTTTCCGAAACCATGATGGCGGAAAAGGTATCGGCGGCCCGCCCAAACCCTTCTTCCAGGGCGATTTCGGCAAAGCGGGCATACATTTCGCCCCCCACATGGGCCTCCAGGTCGGCCGAAGCCAGCAGATTGGCCTGGGTATCGGCAATGACCCCGGTGGGAAAGACCCAATTCACCGGGAGTTCGCCCCCGTTGAAGAATTTAAAAAAACGCAGGGCGTGCTCCTGCTCCTGGTCTGCAACCTCATCGAAGAGCTTTCCAATCTGGATAAATCCATCCTCCCGGGCTTTGTCGGCAAAAAAATTATACCGGCTCCGGGCCTGGGCCTCGGCGGCAAAGGCCGTGTGGAGGTTAAGGGCGGTGCGGCTTTCCCTGAATTTTCCCATGGAATCGCCCCCTATTCCTCAACCACGATGGCATCGGCGCCGCATTCGGACGCAGCCTGGCGGACCTTATCTTTCAGGTGATCGGGAATCTCAGCCACCTGGATGGTGGAAACCAGCTGGTCTTCATCGTACTTGAACACTTCAGGACAAAGGTTGTTGCAGTTTCTGTCGCCCATACACATGCTTGTAACGGTCACTTTCATCTTCTGTTCCTCCTTTGAGTTGAGTTGGTGGTACGTGAGTTGAACTTCAGCGCCGCATCCAGGCGTGGAATTTGGCCACCCATGCCAGCAATTTTTCAGGGGCATGGGCCTTTTTCCACACACCGGCTGCATACTTATTGGCCTCGGCCATGGTGGGATAGATGTGAATGGTGCCCAACACCTTATTCAATCCGATCTTGTATTTCATGGCCAAAACATATTCGGCAATGATGTCGGCGGCATGATTGCCCACAATGGTGACCCCCAGGATTTCATCCTTCCCCGGGACGGTCAGGACTTTGACAAACCCGTAATCCGTTGAATCGGCAATGGCCCGGTCCAGGTCGTCCAGTCCGTAAATGGTTAATTCATATTCCGTGCCAGCGGCCCGGGCATCCTGTTCATTGAGCCCCACCCGGGCCACTTCCGGATCGGTGTAGGTGGCCCAGGGAATGACCCGGTAATCGGCCCGAAATTTTTTAAAGGTGCCAAACAGGGCGTTGACCGAAGCATACCAGGCCTCATGGGCGGCGGTGTGGGTGAACTGATACCGGCCGTGGACATCCCCGCAGCAATAGATGTTGGGATAATTGGTCTGGAGAAAGGCATTGGCGGCAATGCGATTGCCCGGCCCGATCTCCACCCCCAACTCTTCCAGGCCGAATCCGGTGATCCGGGCGGAACGTCCCAGGGCCACCAGAATCTGGTCAAAGGGGATTTCCACCCGCTCTCCATGGTGGCTGCACACCAGGATTTTCTGCCCATCCCGGACCACCACCTCCTCGGCGGAATGCTCCAGCCGCAGATCCACCCCTTCCTTTTCAAAATTGTCCTGGACCCATTTTCCGGCATCGGCATCCTCGCGCTGCATGATCCGATCTCCCCGCTGGACCAGGGTTACCCCGGCGCCCAGACGCTGGAAGGCCTGGGCCAGTTCACAGCCAATGGGCCCGGCCCCCAGGACCACCAATCGTTCCGGCAGCTCCCGGATTTCCCAGATGGTATCCGAGGTATAGTGGTCGATCTGATCCAGGCCGGGGATGGGGGGCACCATGGGGCGGGCCCCGGTGGCAATGATGATGTTCCGGGTGGTGAGAATCCGCTCCCCCACTTCCACCTCCCAGGGAGAAATCACCCGGGCATGGCCCTTAATGCATTCCACCCCCAGGCCGGTGTAACGCTCCACGGAATCGTGGGGTTCCACCTTGGCAATGATCCCGTGGACCCGGTCCATGATTTTGGAAAATTCATATTGGGGGGCCATGGCATCCAGCCCCCACGTGTCGGCCCGGCGGGCGTGCTCCAATAATTTGGCCGTGGCAATGAGGGCCTTGGAGGGGACACAGCCGGTGTTCAAACAATCCCCCCCCATCTTATCCGCTTCAATGAGGGCCACCTTGGCCTTGACCGCCGCAGCAATGTAGGACGACACCAGTCCGGCCGATCCCGCACCGATGACCACCAGGTTGTAGTCAAAGGACTTGGGCTTGGTGTGGGCGGCATAAATCTTTCGATCCCGGGCCCCCTGGACCAACTTTTTGGCCACCAGGGGGAAAAGCCCCAGCAGGACAAAGGAAAAGAGGATATTGGGGGAAAGGATCCCCCCCAGGGATTCCAGGGTGGCCAATTGGGTTCCCGCATTGAGATAAACCACAGTCCCGGGGAACATGCCCAGCTGACTCACCCAATAAAAGGTCCGGGCCTTGAGGGGGGTGAGCCCCATGACCAGGTTGATGACGAAAAAGGGGAAAATGGGCACCAGACGCAGGGTGAAGAGATAAAAGCCCCCCTCCCTTTCAATGCCCTGGTTGATGGTGGTGATTTTTGAGGCAAACTTGTTCTGGACCCAGTCCCGGAACATATACCGGGAAAAAAGAAAGGCCAGGGTGGCCCCGATGGTGGAGGCAAAGGAAACCACTATCACACCGGTGACCAGTCCGAAAACCGCACCGCCGGCCAGACTGACCACGGCGGCCCCGGGCAGGGAGAGGGCGGCCATGAGAATATAACCAACCATGTACACCCCGATGCTCAGCAGGCGATTTTCCCGGTAAAAATTCTGGAGGCTGTCCAGATGGGCCTTAAGATTGGCCAGGGAAATATACTGATTCAGGTCCAGATAAAAAAAGAGAAATATCATGAGCCCCACCAGGGCCAAAAGCAGATATTTCACACCGGTTTTTTCCTTCATAACCACCTTCCTTGCAAACCGCCCTGCCAGGAGCAGGTCTAATGGTTCCGGGCACGTAATTGAAACCGGGACTGGTTCCGGCTTTTTTCAATGGCCTGGAATTTCTTCATAAAACGGGTATCGATGAAATCCTTAATCCAAAAGGCCAGGCGGCCGCTGAGCATGATGGAATGCTTTTTCAACACCCCCCGGCCCCCGCCCAGATTAAAGATCAATAAATAGGGATTGCCCGGATCAAACGAAGTCAGGGCATCCCCCTCCAGTGCGGCCATGAGATTCTGGCAGAGCACCGGATTCTGGCGCACGGCATAGACCCCCACCTTGTCCAGGGGCTGGGGTTCAAAGTGAATGCAGTCCCCGCCGCCGAAAATATCCGGATTCCCGACGCATTGGAGGAATTCATTCACCTCCAGCCCCCCGTCCGGCCCCATGGGCAATCCGGATGCGGCAAAAATGGGGGAGGGTTTCACCCCCAGGGCCATGAAGGTAAAATCCGTGGGATGAACCGCCCCGGAGCTCTGAACAACGGCATCCGGCCCCACCGATTCCACATAACCGGTTTCCAGAATTTCTATGCCCCTGTTTTTAAGAATACGCTTCACCCGGCGCCGGATCCCTTGGGGAAAGGTGGACATGAAACGGCCACCGGCAAAGATGCGAATAATAAAGGACGCCTTGGCCTTGAGCTTCCGGGCCAATTGCCAGATATTACCGGCCACCTCGGCCGCCGACGGCCCGCCCCCCACCACGGAAACAACGATCTGCTGCCGGTTTTCCGCCAGATGTATCAATCGGTTCCGGGCCTCCATGAGTTTTTCAATGGGCTTGACCGAATAGACATTGGCAGGCATTTCCCCTTGGGGAAAAAGGGATTGGGCCGGCACCTGGGAACCGGCATTGAAGGAGAGGACATCGTAGGAAAAATGATGGCCCGACCGGGTGAACACCAGCTTCTGGTCCGGGTCAATGCGATCCACATAATCCTTTATGAATATTCCCCCCTGCTGATCCACCACCTGCTTGGTGGCAAAACGAATCTCTCCCGGGGAATAGGTCCCCCCCAGCATGCCCGGCCCCATGCCGGAATAATAGTGGTGGAAGGAGGGGGCAATGACCGTGACCTTATACCCCCGGCCCACAAAATAACGGATATTCTCCAGGGTCACCATGTGGGCATGGCCGCCCCCCACAAGAATTAAATGTTTTCGCATGGACTTGTCCCCCTTGACGCTATTGGGCCGACACCTGTTCCATCAGGTCGCCCAAACTCTGTAAATGGGTCTTTTCCTCGTTGGCAATCCGCAGGAACACTGCCTTGGAGTCGGTATTGTCCACCAGCTCCCCGGCCCGCAGATAGAGGTCCAGGGCCTGGGCCTCAATGGACATGGCCAGGGAAATCACCACCACCTCGGAATCCATATCCCCGCCAAAGGCAGCCAGGTATTCTCCGGTGGTCCGTCCCCCTTCCATGGCCTTCATGGCCGCCTGGGCTTCAAATTCAAACTTGCCCAGGGGCGCATCGGTCAACTCCTGGTAAATGGCATAAATGGATGCCTGGTGCTTGACCTCGACTTCACTCAATTGAGAAAACATGGCCTTCACCGATGGGTTTCCGGTCTGTTTGGCCATGTCCAGGTAGAACTCCCTCAATCCCTGCTCCAGGGAATAGGCCGTCTTCAAAGCCTCCACCGGGGATTCCAGATCCGTAAAAAGCTCCATGCCCAGGGTGGGGTCCCCCACGGCCACCTGGGCACCCCAGGCCTCAATGCCGCCGCTGACATTATACACCTGCTCATATCCCCTTCCCGCCAGCATCTGCGCAGCCACCCGGCTGCGTCCGCCCACGGCTCAATACACCAGGACCGGCTTTTCCGGGTCAATCCGGTCCAGATGGTCCGCCAGCTGGGGTAGGGGAGCCAGCACAGCTCCGGGGATATGTTTCCTGCGATACTCACCGGACTGACGGACGTCCAAAATGGTCAATCCGTCACCCGGGGTTTTTTGAATCATCTCCTCCGCATCATGGGTGGAGATGGACCGCACCGGTGTCAAAAACTGCATCCACTTCATGGTACCCCCTTATCATTGATTCCCGGTGACCAACGAAATGAACGCGACACCGAGACAAAAGTGCATCATTCTTCATCCGTTTTTGTATCACCGTCCTCTTCCACTTCTGCCTCCATGACCATGAGGCATTCGTGGCATTCCAACTCGATGTTGGGGACATCGCCGTACCGTTTTTTCAATTCCTCCTCGGAGAGGTGGGAGGTTCCGGCACAGCCGCACTGGGGACAACTGGTTTTGATTCTATATTTTTTCCGTGTCATGGCGCCTCCTATGATTTTTCCCCGGTGATCCGGGGATCGTTGGGCCCACCGGCACAATCCGGTGTGTAGCAGCTGTTATCCACAAAGGAACATTCCTTGTTACAGGACGGGCATTTTTCCGGTGGGGTGTCGGCCTGAAGATTGTAACCGCATTGATCGCAAATCCAGCTATTCATGAGGGTCTCCTTCCGGGCCCATGGCCCGTGGTTGGGGCGGGATTCCGCCAATGATCATGTCAAATTAGAAACCTGTGATGTTCTGGAAAATTAATTGTTCAAAAATCATGCCGGACGGCCTATAGTGGGTCTGGCCGGTGCCCAGGGGAAGAGATGAAAATCCATTCGATTCAAGGTATTGAAGATGCGCCGCGGCAAAGATATACGACTGGCTAATACCTTAGCATACTTCCAGGCCCGGGGAAATAAGTCCACCGGCAAAACCCGAATTTAAGACAGAGGTGATCCCATGCCCTTCCAAGAAGAGAACACAACCCTTGCATTTGACACCCCCCTTCCCGCCATCATCGGCCGTCCCAAGGAGTCCACCCGGGATCTGGGAATCGTGTTTGCCCACGGCTCGTCCAATGACATGACCCATCCCACACTGGAAGCCATGGCCCGGGGCTTTTCCCAAAACGGTTACCCCACCCTGCGATTCAATTTTCCCTACCGGGCGGCGGGTCGGAAATCCCCGGACCCCGAGCACCGCCTCCTGGCCGCCATGGCCCATGCCATGGCCCATTTGAAAAAAGCCATCCCATGTCGACGGCTGATCCTGGCGGGTAAATCCCTGGGGGCCCGCATGGCCGCCCAGGGCTGTGCCGCGGGTCAACTGGACGCCGACGGCCTCATCTTCCTGGGCTATCCCCTCCATGCACCGGGGAAAAAAGATGCCCCCCGCACCGCCCCCCTGGAAGCCCTATCCATCCCCCTGCTCTTTTTCCAGGGAACCCGGGACCCCTTCTGCAACATGGAAACCCTTCAACCGGTCTTTGATGGATTAACCGCCCCGGCCCAATTGGAAATCATCCAGAACGGGGATCATGGATTCCAATTGCCCAAAACAAGCCCTGGCACCCCGGACCAGGTCCACGACCAAATGCTGGGGGTGGCCATTGACTGGCTAAGCCGCTGGAATTAAGGAAAACACAGAATCCCGTTTTCGGCCTGAACCTGCCTTTAACCGGCTGTTTTACGGATAATGTTTGCCTTGAAAATCAACCTGTGATATGCCAGAACAGTTTATTCTAGAACTTTTTGTTTAGCGTGTCTAAACACCTTAATATATATGTCAATAGTTGCCTTCGGGCAGAAGGGAGAACCATGGGACTCAAAGAAGAGTTAGAAGACAAAGCAGAAGAATGTGATGCGCCTGAAGAGTACATTGGCGTTGCCAAGGAAATCGTAGACGGCCTGGACGACAAGGAATGGGCTGCAGAATTGCTGGAAGAAGGGGCCGAGTGGGCAGAAACTTACGAGGACACCCTGCTCTATGCCAAGGCTGCCATGGACATCCTCGGGGATGCCGATGCCGCCTCCGCCCACCTGGACATGGGCAAAAACATCTGCACCACCCTCCAGGACCTCATGGGACTGGCCGCCGGCACCCTGGGACTGGGCATGGAAGATGCCGCCCGGGAATTGTATGATGCCGCCGCCGGTAAATGCACCAAAATTTCCGATTACCTGGAACTGAGCAAAAACATCGCCGAAACCCTGAAGGACGATGCCCTGGCCGCCGCCACCGTGGAAAAGGCGTCGGACAAGTGCAAAACAGCCAAGGATTTTGTTGAATTTGCCAAATCCTCCATGGATATGTCCGGTGACAAAGCCGCCGCCGTCAAGGTTTATGAAAAGGCATTGGCCGCTGCTTCCAAGGCCGACGACTACATGGTACTGGCCGATGGCGCCGTCAACGATCTAAACGACAAGGACATGGCCCGGAATATTTTTGAAACCGCCCTGTCTTCCCTGGAATCCGGTGACGAGCTCATCAAATTCGCCGCCACCGTTAAGGAAAAACTGGATGATGCCGACTTCATTCTCTCCATCTACCAGAAGGCCGAAAGCGCATTTGAAAAATTCTCCGATTACCTGAAGCTGGCCAAGGCCGCCTTTGAAAACACCGGAAATGCCGAATTTGCCTCCGCAGTTTACCAGAAAGCCGCTGCCACCGACCCTGAATGCACCCAGCTGGTGGATCTGGCCCTGGCCATGGCCAACGACCTCAAAGACGTTGAAGCCGCCATTCCCGTTCTGAAACAAGCGGAAAAAGCCGTTAAAAACAACGACGAATTCATCAAAACCGCCAAGGCCATCCAGGAAATTGCAGCCGAAGATAAAGAATGGGCCGAAGCCATTACCTTCCAGCTGGAAAAGCGGGAAGAATTCAAAGCCCTCTACGCCGACTTTATCGTCCGCGAACTGGAAGCCAAGACTGCGTA
>JAKSBM010001026.1 GCA_022361135.1 Desulfobacterales bacterium
ATACCGCCCAGGAGGTTATTCAAGGGTTCGATGATGGATATTTTACTCGGGACAATTATGGGGCCGAGTAAAATATCCATCATCGAACCCTTGAATAACCTCCTGGGCGGTATCAGGAAGCGGGCGCCCGGGAATCCATGACACCGGCTCGGTGAGATCAACCTCTGAATTACCGGTTGAGACGACCTCTCCATCCACAAATCTTATGGAGCCAGACCCTTTGGGGCCAAGGATCTGCCGGGCCAACTCAACCTCGGTGGACGACAATCCATGGTCCGAATCCGACGGCTCGCCATTGACAAAAGTATAGACCCCGTCGGTGCCCAGGGCCTGGGAAAGGGTCCCTCTTTTCACTCGAACCAGACCTGCGTCCACCGGTACTCGACTGGAAACAATATCCCCGGCGCCATTTCGCTGGACAATGAGTTTATCGGCACTGTTCTTCTGGGACCAGATCACCCGGCCCTCGGCATCGGGAATACCGGTCCATTTACGCCCCTCGGAATCCACCATGACCAGGGCGGAACGGCTGGAGATGCTTCCCACGTGAACGCCCTGGGCCTCAAGTCCCTGGAGCAACGCCCCAGCAAAGTCAGCCTCCGGTGCTCCTTCGACTGCCGGCGTGGACGGATCATCGGGGTTGCATGCCACCAGGCTGATGCGGCGGATCTCCGGCACCCGCTGAAACACCTTTTCTCTTACCAAAGCAGCAATGATCTCCTGGGGAGAACGACCGGAGATGGCCCCAGGGGTCCCATGCCCCACCAGGAGGACCTTGCTGCCTTCATCCAGCTCAATGGCCCTGCCGTTGACGGTGACCAGCTGTCCGTCGTTGTTGAGCCACACCCATTCGGTGTTCTCTGGGTGTTTTCCGTACAACGCCGCAGCCGCAGCCCCCACAACCGGGTCTTCCTCCAATTGAATGATCAGGCGGCTGCCCACGGTGTCGGCATATCGAAATCCCGCGGCCACCGGATCGGGATGGGGGGCGGTCTTTAACAGATGAAATTTTAAATCATCAAGCCCTGGGGCGTGAATTTCGGGATGGGCGGCCACGTGGTCGGAAAGGGAGACGGAAAAGTCGGTTATGGCCTGGCGGAGGCGATAATAGAGCAGGGGGTCATAATGCTTGGACGTGCCTTGGGCAACAAAAGCATTATTCAGGGCGGTCACCCGGTAAAGCTGAGTCTTTAAATCCACGGGAAGACTGGAGATATCCAGGTCCTTCGTTATGCTATTGACGGCATCAATCAGCTCTCCCAAGGCTGACCTGCGTTGCGCTTTCAATTTCCCCACGGCAATGGATGTGGCCGTTGCCAGATCCTCATCTTCAAAATCAGCATCCTCCGGGATGAAATTGTTGGCCAGCGCCTCTAAATAGACGCGACCATTGCTGGCCTCAAAGGTGATGGTGGCATCGGGTTTCAGCTCTATGGCGTCCCGGGTAAAGCTGACCAGTGCGTCGTTTTCAACGCCGAGCCAATAGTTGGTGGCATTGGCGGTATCATGGAGATCAGGATCCAGAAGAATGCCGTGAATTCGAACTTCTTCATCGTCCACAGGGGATCCCAGGGCCACACCCAAGACCTCTCCTTTATCCGGGTCCCGTACCACGGTGAGATAAAGGGGGACTCTCTGTCCGTCTCCATCAAAGACAACTTTATTTCTTAGGGCCTGGGCAGCCCACCGGTAGGTCCTCGACTCCGGGGTTTTTCGCAATTGCTGGGCCCATGCATTAACCTGGGACACCAGGGTGCTGACATCACCAGAATCCTGGTCAAGCACGGTAAATTGGGTATCGTAATACCCCCTGCTTTTTTCAGTAATCACACCACTTGCCGACTCCTCCACATAGGTGGCGGTAGGCCGTCCCCGCATCTCAAGCATGGTGCGATGCAAGTCCTTGGGCAAGGTGAGAAGCGTCGAAAAATCCCCATCATACTCGGAGAGGGTATCCTGCCTGTAGCGCTCCAATTTTACCGCCAGTGCGTTCTGGGCGGCGAAGGAGAGGGTTCCCCTGGAGCGGGCCGAGACAATGGCGTCTTCCTGGCCCTCCAGGGACAATTGAAATACGCTGTTCTCCGGATGGGTAGATTGTTCCTCCATAAGACGGGAAATCAAATAATCGACGATGGACTGGGAACGCCCCTTCAGCAGAAACTTCATATCCATGGCATCCCGGTACCCGTCCACAGCCCCCTGGACCTCCCTGTCCAAAAGCTCCCGAGCCTCCAGGGTCATTTCTCCGTCGTCCAACACGGCATCCACCCGGGCCATCCAATCGGCATAATTTTTCAAGGCCGTGGCCTGCATCTCGTCGGCAGTGGGAAACCCCGAGGGTGCTGGGCGCCGATAATCTGCTGGGGACTCCTCCCGTTCCATCTGGGTCAATAGAAATGCCTGCTCCTGAATCCGGCGTTTCAAGGCATAAAAAAGGGTAAAATCAGGGGGTACACCCTGGCCCGCGAATTTTTCCTGGGCCCGGAGAACCAGATAACTGGTCTTCTCTGCAATGTCGGCATGCTCAATGGGCCAATTCCGGGTATCCGGAGAAAAGCGACTTCCCACCTCAACAAACTGCTCAATGAGACGGTTCTGTAATATCAACCCATGGACCCTTTCGGGGGAAATGGGCCGATATGCTTCATCGATCAGGGGCGCCGATCCATCCAAAGGAACCAGCACCTCGGTCTGTCGATCAAAAACAAGTGCCTTAAGGGGGGCACCCAATTCCATGGCAATGCGATTTTCAATGGCCAACTTTTGTTTGGCCCGATAAAATCCTTCCGGTTCCCCCTGGGGAACATCCATCCACTCAATTCCCTGGGCAACGCTACCCAGGCGACGCCCCATATTCCTCACGGCAAGGGTAAGGCTGTTCCCGTAACGGGAAAAAACATCGGTGAAAACCGGAAGCCGTGCCGAAGACGAGGGGGATACGAGGGCACCGAGTTCGGAGCGGGAATTGCTCAACCGAATCACCATGCGCAGGGGGCCTGTGCGGAAGAACGCTTCTGCGGGCTGGCCGGAAAGATGCAGGCCGGCAAAATCAGAGGCCTCCAATTCAGGTAATCCTGCGATCCCCGCGAGGATTTCCCGTCCGGTTTCTGTGTTTCCAAGGGCAGCCAGGCTGCGTTGGAAAACAGACCAATTATGACGGGGGGATGGGGGCACCTTTTCCGAGGTATCCACGTAGTCAAACCCATCAATGACCACCATGACCCCATCAAGCCCTGGAATCCCATAGCCGAAAAGATGTCCCTCCTCCCCATCGATCCGAATCCAGCCGTCGGGGAGTTTCAAACGGTGAAGGGTGGGAATACGAACCCGTTCGTCAAGGATATCCACCTTGGAAAACCCCATGTCCGATTCCCTGGGAAGACCGAACATGGCATTCACCGGCCATGCCAAACCGTTCCAGGTGATGGAAAACTCCGACGGTATTTCCGAAGTTCCCGCCCCGGAGGCATAGTGTGTCACGCCGTGGCGTACCGATGTGGCCTGGTAACCGGTGAGGGAATCCCCGGGGCGCCAATCTCCGGGAAGCCCCAGCTCCTGAAGGGAAACCTCTCCCCTCCAGGTGTAAAACCGACCATCTCTGAAAT
>JAKSBM010000143.1 GCA_022361135.1 Desulfobacterales bacterium
AGGGCCTGGGAGATGCCGTAGCGGATGGCGGTGTGGAGCCGTTCCCCTTCAATTTCAAGGGCGTCAAAGGCTTCGGCCTCTTCTTTGAAGGATTCAATGTTACGGCCTTCAAGGTAGGGGCGGATGTGTTTTTCCAGGAAGGGAATATAGGTTTTGGCAAGGAAAAGGGGATCCCGGCCACCGGCCCCGGAGTACTGAACCGCAGCGCAGTCGCCCACGGCCACTTGACCGTTCTCCATTACCAACTGAACAGATACCGATTCTCCTGCCACACGGATATTTTCAAATCCCTGGGTGGTTGTTTTACCTTTATAGATGAATCCGTCGTGCTCTGCGCCGGATTTGATGGCGGCCTGGTCGTCAAAAAAGAAACCCGTCATTCCGGGTGAGAATATGGCTTTAACTATTTTCATTATTTGGGTCTTCCTACAAGTCTGCCTTTACTGATGGCATAGATATCGTCAATCACCATCTGGAAGCAGGCATCCCTGTTTTCAGCGGTGGCTCTTTCTTGGATTTTTTCTTTGTGGAAATCCACCACATCGGCGGGCAGCGGGGTGTTACCGGTTTCAAATACCCGCACGGCGCCATTGTGGTCACGGACGGGAAGCAGTTTTCCATAGTTGCAGGAGGCCGGGGCAAAGGGAACGTCGATGAGGCCGGATTCCACGGCGCGGACGGCACCCAGGGCGACATCTCCGTTACCGGCTTCAAAAACGGCATCCATGATGGCTTCCACTTCCCTGATGATGATTTGTTTTTCCGCTTCCACCTCATTGATGTGGTAGACGCATTGGTCCTGGGTCATCTGGATCATCTGGCGGGTGGCCTTCAGTCCCTGGAGGTTGGCTTCCTTGGTGGGGATGCCCGAGGCTTCATGGGGGGTCTTGACAATGACCTTGGTGGCACCGGAGAGGTTGGCCACCACACTGCCCCAGGAGATGACGGCAAATGCACGGGCTTCGTCTTCGGGGAATCCGCCCATCCATTGGTGGAGGACCGTGGACAATTCATAGTCCTGGTGACCGGCCTGGGTGAAGTACTTGTGGGCCAGTTCCGTCAGGGACTGCATGGCGGCAATGTCCTGGACCATGTTGCCGGCCTGGCCGTATCCCAGGGTCAGGGATTTAACGCCCTGTTCCAGGGCCAGCAGGCCTTCGATGATGGCGATGGTGTGGCTGACAAAGGGGGGAACCAGGGTGCCGGACAGGGGACCAAAGGGTTCCCGGTTGATGGTGATCCCTTCTTCCTGGTAGATACCGGTGAGCCGGTCGATGAACTGCCAGTGACGGATGGACTGTTCCAGGGGAACGTTTTTGGCGTAGGGCAGGTTGTACGAGAGTCCGCCCCCTTCATATGAGGTGAAACCGGCGGCATAGGCGATTTCCGCCAGCAACCGGGCATCCGGGGTTCCATGGCGGACCTCCACGGGTTTCTCAACGGCTTCGATCATCCTGCGGCAGGCCTCGACACCGTGGTTGACCGCGGGGAATCCGTTGAGCAGGGAGTGGCCGGCGGCCTTGGATTTTTCGATGCCCTTTTGGGCCTCTTCGTAGCGGTTGAGCCGGGTGTAGGCATCAATGGTGGTGGGCAGCAGGTCGGCCTCGGTTTCAAGGAATTTGAGGAGTTCGATGTTTTCATCCACCAGGGCCACACCGGCCCGGGGCTGGATCAGCACCCGTTTTTCCGCCACCGCATCGTTCAGGGCCTTGGCAAATCGCTTGGATTCCGGAAGACTGTGCTGGTATTTGATCCCCTCTTCAATGGAGACACCTTGGCCGGTGGGCCAGCCCGAAAGGATTTCCTCCCGGGCATTCATGTAATCCTGCCGTTCAATTCTTTCGTTCTTAATTTCCAAAATCTTATCCTTCTAAATTGGGGAGCAATGATGCTGCCGCCGCTTGGGGATACTGCCGGGCCGCGTTGGCCAGCAGGGGTATCAGATACCGGTGGTCATGATAATACCGGTAGGTTTCAGGGCTTAAAATTTCTTCTCCCTTGGGGGTTAGTGCGGGGACGGGATAGGCCGCAACGGGGCTGTCCTTGAACTGGGACAGATAGCCCCCCGTCCCGATAATGGTTTTAACTTGGGTTAGGTCGCGTCCGGCTTCGATGAACACCGGGCCCGAGGTGGTAAAGCGTTCCTGGCGGGTGCCGCTGTGGCGGACCGTTGCGGTCACCGTACACAGGCCTGCCAAAAGGGTGTCCCACTCTTTCTCCCGGGGATCCGAAGGAATGTGGGCCGTGTTCTGGTTGATCTTTTCAATATAGGCCAATACCGCTTGGGGATCATGGCCCTGGTCGCTGCAATGGTTCAAAAAGCCCGCTTTATCGGTTTCCAGGGCGCTCAGGGCGCTCACCCGCATGCCCAGGTCCCCTTCAACGGACCGTTTGATGCGCGGCTCCCGGATCCCTTTATGGATCACCCGGTCACCCTTTGTTTCCTTTACGGCGGAGTAATAATCCGTGGTGGCACCGCCCATGTCCACCAGGGCAAAATCCCCTTTGAAGATGTTTTGCTCATCCACCAGGGAGACATAATCGAAGACCGATGCCGGGGTGGGGATGGGGGCTGCGCCGGTCAAATCAACGATCTTTGACAGGCCCTTTCCCTGGATGATGGAGGACATGAAGGTGTCCCGGATCATATCCCGTGCCCCCTGGGGGGAGGGCGTGTCCAGATCGGGCAGAACGTTGGGGGCCAGCAGCAGCTCCTTGTGTCCCAGGGCATCCTTTATGAAATCCGTTAAATCCCGGTTGCCGGCATAGAGGATGGGGCAGGTCAGTTGGGATTCGGCGATCATCCGGGCATTGTGGCGAAGATAGCTTTGGTTGCCCCCATCGGTGCCGCCGGTGAAGAGCAGGATATCCGGATCCGCCGCCTGGATTTCTTCAATGTCCGAGGTGTTGAGCCGGTAGGCATAGGCCTTCATCAGCTTTCCCCCGGCGGAAAGGGCCGCCAGCCGGGCCGATTCCAGGGTGAGTTCCGGAACGATGCCCAGGGCGATGATTTTCAGGCCGCCGTGGGCCGAAGAGGAACAAACCACCGGGGCGGTCTCCCCGGCCACGGGCCTCAGCCCTTCCAGGATCTTTTTAAAACAGCGGGATAGATCCCCCGTGGTTGTGGCCGTACTCACCCGGTCCACCAGGGTGAGCTGACCGTCTTCGGGGGCGAAGACCGCCCCCTTGGTCCAGGTGGACCCGATATCAACGGATATCAGCATTTCAGGTCGGCCCTCAGATCATCCACGCAGGCCTTCAGGTCCGCATCGGGGGTGTAGGCCCGGTTGAAGCCCATCTGTTTGAACTTTTCCACCACCTCGGCCTTGTCGGTTTTGCCCACCACCAGGTTGCCGCCCACGTGGAGTACAATGTCCTCCAGGCCCCTTTCCGTGCATCTGTCCCGGAAGCCCATGCAGTCAATTTCTCCGTGGCCGTACAGGCTGGAGACCAGGATGGCCCGGGCACCGGTTTCAATGGCGGAATCGATGAATTCATCCTGGGATACCATCACCCCCAGGTTGACCACATTAAACCCGGCGTCGGAATAATATTTCTCCAGAATCCTGTTGCCCACGGTATGACAGTCCGAGCCGATGACACCAATTACAATCGTTTCTTCTTTCATGCGTATGTTACTTCCTTTTCATTTTCCGGGAGATTTGCTCCTCAATGTAAATGAGAGAGCCCCTGTCGATTTGGTAGTTGAAATTGATGATCCTGCCGCCCCTGCCGGAGAATTTCTCCAGGGCTTCGGTAAGATCCCAGTTGTTGCTCAAGGATATTTCAGAAGGCAGAATGATTACCTCTTTGTTTTCCATGTATTCTTGGAAATCGTGTTTGTTGCACCCGTCAATAAAAATGGGGGGGTGGGGCTTGAGACCGAATACGCCCATTCTTTCTTCCACGATGGCGCTGAATCGTTTGGTGATGCAGATGATGCCAATGGCGCTTTCAAGGGCCAGGGATGCCAGTTCGATGATGGTTTCCTGCCCCAGGGTGAGTGCGGCCTGGAGTAGCCTGTCCCGTATGGCCGGGCACATATTGATCATTTCAAGATAATGGGAGGAAGTGGTCAGGATGACATCAAACCCGGAGAGGAGCTGTTCCGGATCTTTGTGGGCGATGACGTCGTCCAATAGATATTTGCTGATGCCGGAGCCTGAAATGTATCTCAGGGTTTTTTCAAACACCGAGAGTGCCTCATTGTTGCAATCCACAGCCGCAATATGAAAGCGATTGATTTTCTCTTCCCTGTTCATGAGAAGCAGTTGGAAAAAGGTTGAGATTTCCCGGTGGGAAAATTTCAAATCTTCCAATTCGGTGAGGGTGGCGTCGATGATCTGGACCGCTCTGTCCTTGCGGCTTTGGTTCAGTACATCCTGGTTGCGGGATATGAAGGATCCCCGGCCCTGGACCACCTCGATGACCTTGCTGTTTTCCAGTTCTCCATAGGCCTTTTTAATGGTGCCCCGGGAGAGGGAGAGGGCTGCGGCCAATTCCCTTTCGGGTAATAGTTTTTTTCCGGGTTTGAGCACCCCCTGCTTTACCTGTTGGGTAATGATCTGGGTGATCTGTCTGTACACCGGCACGGTTGAATCTTTCTCAATTTGGATATCCATCATCTGCTCCTTTTCTGAAACGCCATGGTCTAGAGTTGGGTATACAGGTATAAGCCAATTGAAAATTGGTATAGACCAATATATCCACGGGCATTCCTTGTCAACGGAAAAATGGAGCCCATGGGGCCATGGATTTGTTTTTAGGGGGGCGGGTGGAGATGGTCGGTTGTGATATTGTTTATAATTAATGTGGGTTATGTGTGGTGGCGGCCGGCTGTGGTGGAAGGGGTTTTTCCGTAAAAAATATCGAAAAATAATCTTCTTTTTCCGGGTGGGAAGGGGGGCTGAAAATCCTGACCCCGGACAGGGCAGATCACGCCCCTTCCATGGGCAATTAAAACCCGACCGCTCCCGGTGCAGGATTTGATTGCCGGGTAAGTGTGTTTAATATCAATTGATTGTGGAATAAGGTGGGGTTTTTAGGTTTATGTTCGGCACCTTGGGATGACCCGCCGGGGGCCGCCCATGTCCCAGATCCATCCCTTGACAAGGAAAGAGATCATTGCTATTGCATTGTCGGCTTGTATATACATTTACTCCAATTAATCGGGGGTATTTATGTCTACATGTCCATGTTTTTTTGCGTTTTAAAATTAACAATTACACGGCCGCAGGGATGCGGTCACAACGCAGTTTTTTTTACGGAATCTAAAATTTTAAAGGAAGTTAAACCCAGGAAGTAAACCAGGAAGTAGAACCCATTACATTTTAAAGGAGTTATTGAGAACCACCATGAAGGACCATGTTGCTGCCCCAAAAGAAGTTTCCCCGTCACTCGGCTTGTCAATTACCGTTTTTGTCATCTGTGCCTTTTCCATTGGCTTTTCAGTCTTGCACTACCATGTGGATGCCCACATCCCCATGCTCTTTTCCGGTGTGGTCTGTGCCACGGC